>JBMSJE010000020.1:0-27074 GCA_049418605.1 Sediminibacterium sp.
TTCTAGCTTTTGTGCTAGCGGTAATCCTTGTTTTTTTTCTATTTCTTCTTCCATGATTTATTGTAAAGCAGCGAGAGCGTCTTTGATACGCGCCCATGCTTTTTCAATATTTTGCATGCTATTGGCAAAAGAGAAGCGAACACAATTTGGTTCTCCAAACGCGTCACCCATTACACTTGACACATGCGCTGTATTTAACAGGTACATGCTAAAGTCGGCTGCGTTTTTTATGGTTTCGCCATTTACCGATTTTCCATAATACGCACTTACATCCGGAAATACATAAAAAGCACCCTGCGGTTCAAAGCAAATAAAGCCAGGCATTGCTTTTACAAGTTCTAAAGTTCTTGTTCTCCTGCGTGTAAACTCTTCCGTCATTTCGAGTGAAGGTCTTAAATCACCAGTAAGTGCAGCAACAGCTGCTTTTTGTGTAATTGAACAAGTGCCACTTGTAAACTGTCCTTGTAATTTTTCCATGGCTTTTGCAATAGTCGTATTAGATGCGGTATAACCAAGTCTCCAACCGGTCATTGCAAAACCTTTACTAAGGCCGTTGATCACAACTACGCGGTCTTTGATTTCAGCAAATTGCGCAATGCTTTCATGCTTGCCTTCGAAATTGATGTACTCGTATATTTCGTCAGATAAAATAATAATGTTTGGATGCTTTTTAAATACCTCTACTAGTGCTGTTAATTCAGCTAATGTATATACAGCGCCAGAAGGATTACAAGGCGACGAAAACATAAACACTTTTGTCTTTGGTGTAATGGTTGCTTCTAGTTCAGCGGGTGTAGTTTTAAACTCATTAGCAACGGTGGTTCTAATTTCAACCACTTTACCACGTGCAATTTTTACAAGTTCCGAGTAAGTTACCCAGTATGGTGTCGGGATAACAACTTCATCGCCATCGTCTACTAATGCTAAAATAGCGTTTGCTAAACTTTGTTTGGCACCGGTAGATGTCACAATATTTTCAGGTAGATAATCTAAGTTGTTGTCTCTTTTTAATTTGGTACAAACTGCTTCTCTTAAATCTGCAAAACCTGCAACAGGGGTGTAGTGGCTCCAGTTGTCGTTGATGGCTTTGATAGCAGCCTCTTTAATGTGCTGCGGAGTATCAAAATCAGGTTCTCCTAAACTAAGATCAATTACATCAATGCCTTTTGCCCTTAATTCACGACCTAGTTTGGCCATTTTGAGGGTTTCTGGTTCGGCGAAACGGTCAAGGAGTGTAGAAAGTTGCATGCTTATTTGTATTAAAGTGTGTTTAAATGGGGTTCGATTGCGTTGCAAAGTTCGTGAATCTTGGCTTACCATCACACTGCCAAAAGCACCTGAACAGTTTATGGGGATAAGTTGGCTCTCGTTTAAATATTCCTAGTTTTGCTAACTTTTGTTAGTTTTGTGGTAACAATGAATGTATGGCGGCAGCGCATGATTTTATCTCAGTATTTGACATGTTTAAAATTGGTGTGGGGCCTTCTAGTTCACATACCCTAGGTCCTTGGCGTGCTGCACTGGACGTCATGGAAAAAATCGAGGCTGCTCAAAAAACGGCGCCTATTCATTCCATCACTATTTTCCTGTATGGTTCACTGGCTAAAACGGGTAAAGGGCACGGTACTGATATTGCGGTGATGCTGGGGTTAATGGGTTACGATCCAGAAACGATGGAGGTTGCTGTAATGGACGAACTAATTAGAAGTGTTTCAACAAAACATGTGTTGACCTTAAAAAATCAGGCGGAAATATTTTTTGATCCTGCATATCATATTGCTTTTTTAAAATCCGAATCTCTTCCTTTTCATCCCAACGGGTTAACATTTTTAATTGAATGTAAGGACGGCAACAAAATAGCTGAAACTTACTTTTCGGTGGGAGGTGGTTTTATTGTACAAGAAGGTAAAGCACCCGGTCAAAAAGAAAATATAGAAGTTCCATTTACCATCGAACATGCTAATGATTTACTTCATTGGTGTATGAAAACGGGGCTTACTATTCGTGCTATTGTTTTTGAAAATGAACTTGCCAAACGCAGTGAATCCGAAATCAAAGAAGGGGTGCTAAAAATATGGCATGCCATGCGCGACTGCATGTACCGTGGTGTGCACCAAGAAGGCATGTTGCCCGGTGGGCTAGAAGTGAAGCGCAGAGCAGCTGCTATGAACAAACGTTTGCTAAAAGATTCAGTTTATGATGGATATGATGCATGGACATCAGTGATACAAAAAGGAAGCAATGATTTTAGTTATATTCTAGATTTTGTAAGTGTGTTTGCACTAGCAGTGAATGAAGAAAATGCATCTTTTGGGAGGGTGGTAACAGCGCCCACCAATGGAGCAGCTGGCGTGATACCTGCGGTACTTCAGTATTATATTTGTTTTTGCGCGCAGGATGTATCCAGTAAACAATTAGAAGAAAATATTATTACCTTTTTACTAACCGCTTCAGAAATTGGCAGCTTGTTTAAAAAAGGAGCCACCATTTCTGCTGCGATGGGTGGATGTCAAGCAGAAATTGGTGTATCATCGGCTATGGCTGCTGCGGGCTTAACAGCTTTAATGGGCGGGTCACAACGTCAAGTAATCATGGCTTCTGAAATTGCCATGGAACATCATTTAGGGCTTACTTGTGATCCAATTGGAGGGCTGGTTCAAATTCCATGCATAGAGCGTAACACCATGGGTGCAGTAAAAGCAATTACGGCTTCACAACTCGCGCTGCAAGGCACACCCGATTTTGCAATAGTAAGTTTAGATAAAGTGATTCAAACGATGTGGGACACTGCGCAAGACATGAATAGCAAATACAAAGAAACAGCAGATGGAGGACTCGCTGTTCACGTTCCTATTAGTTTATCGGAGTGCTAATTAAAATGGAATGTAGTATTTGGTTTTACACCAATTCTTCGTCTGGCACCAACGCATAATTTTTTATTTCGTTGTATAGTGTACCGCGCTCAACAGGTTCTCTTTTTACTTGTTTGATAAGTCGCACCAGGTCTGCGGTACTCATGGTAGGTGTTTGTTCTTCACTTCCTGCCATGGCATAAATTTTTGTTGAATCATCGATAGTGCCATCAATATCATTCACGCCAAAAGATAAAGTGAGCTGCGCATTTTGTCTACCAAGCATGGGCCAGTAGGCCTTAATGTGCGGAAAATTATCCATGTAAAGGCGTGATACGGCGTACATGCGCATATCCTCAATAGTGGTAGACTCTGCAATATGACTCATGTCATTGTCTTGGTTTCGGAACTTTAAAGGAATAAAAGTATTAAAGCCGCCTGTTTCATCTTGCAGTTGACGAAGGCGTTCCATATGATCTATACGGTGCCAGTATTTTTCGATGTGGCCATAGAGTAATGTAGCATTGCTATGCATGCCTAAATTGTGTGCTACTTTATGAATATTCAACCAACCATCTGCGTCTACTTTGTCTTCACAAATTTGTTGTCTAATTTCTGGATGAAATATTTCGGCGCCACCACCAGGTAAAGAATCGAGTCCTGCCGCATGTGCAAGTTTCATACCTTCCTCGGTAGAGACTTTTGCTTTTTTAAACATATAATCAAGCTCGACGGGGGTAAATCCTTTGATGTGGAGCTCTGGACGGTGTGCTTTGATGGCTTGTAATAGTTCTAGAAAAAAAGCAAGGTTCATTTTAGGATGAACGCCACCCACTATATGCACTTCTGTTACGGGTTTGCCGTCGTAACTTTTTACAATATGCATCATTTGCTCGATGCTTAATTCCCAACCTTCTTCTCTGTTGGCATATAGTTTAGAGTAGGAACAAAATTTGCAAGAGAACACACACACATTGGTAGGTTCGATATGAAAATTTTTATTGAAATAGGTTTTATCGCCGTGCTTTTGTTCGCGCACAAAATTAGCTAGGGTACCTAGCCAAGACAAAGAGCCTTTTTCAAAAAGTGTTACACCTTCATCAAATAAGATACGCTCTTGACTAATTATTTTATTGGCAATACGTTGTAGTTCTTTATCTTTTGTTGCTTCAACTAATGAAACAATAGCCGCTCTATTGGTACCCATCACGCAGTCATTTATTTAGACTGCAAAGTTACAACAAGTTTAAGATTAACCCATTAAAATACCTGCAATACTAGCAGATAAATAGGATGCCAAAGTGCCGCACAACAAGGCTTTTAAGCCAAGTTTGGCAAGGTCGGCTCTGCGACCAGGGGCGAGTTCTCCAATACCGCCAATTTGCATACCAACGCTACTAAAGTTTGCAAAACCGCAAATAGCGATACTTACAATTAAAAGTCCTTTTTCTGATACGATTGGAACCGCTTTTGTGGTTAAATTGTTAAACGCAACAAATTCGTTGATGGTTAATTTTTGACCCAGTAGGGTAGCTGCATTCGCTACGTCTTGACCCGGTACACCCATGGCCCAAGCCATTGGATAAAATATTTTACTAAAAATAAAATCAAGCGATAAGCCAGGGTAAACAAGACCCAATAAATAGTTTAAAAAGGCAATTAAGGCAATAAAACCAATAAGCATGGCTATTACGTTCACGGCAATTTTCATACCATCACTTGCACCATGTGAAATGGCATCAATGATATTACTGTAAGGGCTTTTAACTTCTAATTTTACTTTTCCTAAGGTTTCTGATTCTTCAGTTTCTGGGAAAACAATTTTTGAAATAACAAGTGCCCCAGGAGCTGCCATTAAACTAGCCGTTAATAAATACTCGGCTTTGGCGCCCATGTTTGCGTATACAATTAATATACCGCCGGCAATACATGCAAGACTACCACTCATACTAGCGAGTAGCTCACTTTTTGTCATACCATTTAAATATGGACGAATCATTACTTGTGCTTCTACCTGTCCCACAAAAGCACTCGCTACATTGCTAAGTGCTTCGGCACCACTCACACGCATGATAAAGTTCATGGCTTTTGCAATGATCGATACAATAAATTGCATCACACCAAAGTGGTATAAAATGGCTACTAGTACACAAACTAATATAATGGTAGCGGTAACGCTAAAAGCAAATACAAAACCACCTTGTCCAAAGTCTTTAACACCATCTGGGGCATTCACCATTACACCACGGTAAACAAAGGCAACACCTTCTCTGGCAAAACGTTCAATTTTTTCCATGCCGTGTCCAAGTTTTTGAAAAAACCAGGTAACGGGAGGAACTTTTAATACAAGCACTGCAATGAGCACTTGTAATAGCATGCCACTCACGACTAATCTATAATTGATCCTTCTTTTATTGTTTGAAAATAAAAAGGCAATGGCAAGAATTAGGATTATACCTAGTACGCCGTGAAATTTATCCATGCTATATTTTTAGGCTGGGTTAAAGTGGTAAGATACAGGTCTTACATTAAAGATTGTATCTTTTTGTCAAGCACCGATTTAGGTACTGCGCCAATTTGTTTGTCTACAATTTGACCGCCTTTGATAAATAAAATAGCAGGGATTGAAGTGATACCGTAGTTAACACTCAAATTAGGATTGTTGTCCACGTTTACTTTTCCAACATTTACTTTGCCATCATATTCTTTTGCGAGTTCTTCGATAACGGGTCCGATAGCTCTGCATGGTCCACACCACTCGGCCCAAAAATCTACTAATGTTAATTTGTCACTGTCTAATACGGTTGCCTGAAAGTTGGCATCTGTTAATTCTAAAGCCATCATTTTTTATTTATAATTGTACGTTAATTTGAATCATTAAGAAGTGTCAAATTTAATTCCAAACCCTGCAACTGCCACATTGACTTTTCCACATTAGCCAACTAGTCCTACTTGCACCTCTACATCAGGATTATCGAGTAAAAACCCTGCCATTTCCTCATTCATTTCAAATCCCTTGTCGAAACTATATAAACTTACCAACAAGTTTTCTTTGGGTTCCAAAACATTAAATCGGAGGCTAGACTTACCAGGGTATTTTTTTACGTTGGTTTCAATAAACGTAACAAATTCTGGCGTTAGTGAAGCTGCATGAATTTTGATATCCAAACTCCTTGTTAGGTGTTGTTTTACAGATTCTAATAAATTAATGGAACTTACTTTAAAATCAAATTCGTTGGGGCGGTTATAACGAGGTCTAAAAAATCCATTGAGTAAAACGTTTTGACCTTTTTCTAAATAGTTTTGAAATTTAATATAGTCTTCACTCCACAAAACAAATTCGGTTTTACCACTAAAATCTTCGATCGAAAATGAACCAAAGTTTTTTCCTGTTTTGGTAACGCGGTGTTGCACATCAATAATAAGTCCGGCTACTTTAATGGCGCGTCCAGGGTTGGGTTGAAGTTGCAGTGTTTCTTTTATTTCGTTAAAATCTGCAATATTGGTGATGCCATAATAACGCAGTTCAAATTTAAAATGATCTAAGGGATGACCACTCATAAACATGCCCGTCACATCTTTTTCATGTTCGAGTAATTCGGTAAGTGTCCAAGGTTCTGTTTTGGTAAGCTTTGGAACCGGCACTTGCATAGCCGATGAAAGATCCCCAAAAAGGGTATTCGTAGACCCTGCGCTTAAACTTTGAAGTGCTTGTCCGTAATTGATAATTTTTTCAAGTCCTGAAACGCGCTCGCCGTCAGGAATTTTAAAATATTGTGCTCTATGAAAATCTGTAAAGCAATCAAATGCACCAGAATAGGCTAAGCTTTCCAATGATCTTTTGTTAACGCTTCTACTAATCACCCTTTTGATGAAATCAAAAATGGTAGGGAAGTGTCCACCTTTTTCTCTTTCCTTAATGATGGTTTCAATAGCCGCTTCACCCACACCTTTGAGTCCCCCAAGACCAAAACGTATTTCGCCTTTTTGATTCACCGCAAAACCGTTGAGTGATTCATTGATATCTGGTCCTAGTACTTTTATGCCCATGCGTTTACACTCTTCCATAAAGAAGGTGATTTTTTCAATACTTCCAGCGTTGTTTAAAACCGCCGACATATATTCTCCGGGATAGTGCGCTTTTAAATAGGCTGTTTCGTAGGCTACATACGCATAGCAAGTAGAGTGTGATTTGTTAAAGGCATATTGTGCAAAGGCCTCCCAGTCGGTCCAAATTTTTTCTAAGGTTTCTGCTGCGTGTCCTTTGCTAGTAGCGCCCGCCACAAACTGTGCTTTCATTTTATCCAGCACTGACTTTTGCTTTTTACCCATGGCTTTACGCAGTACATCGGCGTCGCCTTTTGTAAAGCCGCCAATTTTTTGACTGAGTAACATTACCTGTTCTTGGTATACCGTAATACCATAGGTTTCAGATAATATTTCTTTCATTTCATCGAGGTCATAACTGATGGCTTCACGGCCATGTTTACGATCAATGAAATTGGGAATATAGGCAATAGGCCCCGGTCTGTAAAGGGCGTTCATCGCAATTAAGTCGTCAAATTTATCGGGCTTTAATTCACGTAAATATTTTTGCATGCCCACACTTTCAAACTGGAAAGTGGCATTGGTTTCTCCTTGTTGGTAAAGTTTAAATGTTTTTTCGTCGTCTAATGGAATGGTATCTAAATCAATAACAACACCATGGTTTTGTTTGATAAGCGCCAGCGCCATTTTTAAAATAGAAAGGGTTTTAAGCCCCAAGAAGTCCATTTTAATAACACCCGCTTCTTCAATCACATTACCTTCAATTTGTGTGACCCACAAATCAGAGTCCTTGGCGGTTGCCACCGGAATTAAAGTGGTTAAATCTTGCGGTGCAATAATTATACCTGCTGCATGGATACCTGTGTTTCGCACAGAGCCTTCTAATCTTTCTGCTTCTTTTAAAACCTGTGCGCGAATATCGGAGCCTCTATATATTTCTCGAAGTTTTTTGACATTGTCAATGTCTTCTTGTTGATAGCCTTCTTTTTCTTCTAATGATTTTGCACCTTCTTTTATGGTGATTGGTGCATGTAGTACACGTCCAAGTTCGGTACCTGGTTTATCAGGTACAAGCTTTGCAAGCACGTTACTTTCGGCGAGTGGTAAATCAAGCACGCGGGCTACGTCTTTGATACTCATTTTAGCAGCCATGGTACCGTAGGTAATAATTTGCGCTACCTGGTTTTTACCGTATTTATCTACTACATAATCGATTACTTTTTGACGACCTTCATCGTCAAAATCCGTATCGATATCGGGCATGCTCTTACGATCTGGATTTAAGAAACGCTCAAATAGTAAGTTGTACTTGATGGGATCAATATTGGTGATGCCTATACAGTAAGCCACCACCGAACCAGCCGCCGATCCACGACCTGGTCCAACAAAAACACCCATTTCACGACCCGCTTTAATAAAGTCACTAACAATTAAGAAGTAACCGGCAAAGCCCATGGTTTTGATGGTAAATAATTCAAAGTCTAACCTTTCTTGAATTTCAGGTGTAACATCGTTATAGCGCATTTTAGCGCCTTCACGCGTAATATGTTGTAGATACTCCCACTGGTTTAGGTTGGCATCTTTGTGTATCTGAAATTCCTTTGGAATAGGGAAGGCCGGTAGTAGAATATCCTTTTTTAAATTGAGTACTTCTACCCGGTCAACAATCATGTTGGTATTGTCGAGCGATTCTGGGATATCACTAAATAGCTTACCCATCTCTTCCTGCGTTTTAAAATAAAACTGATCGTTTGGAAATTTAAAACGTCTATTTTTTATTTGCGCATCATCATTTACAAAATCATCAAATCCAGGTGTGCTTTGCTTTTCACCGGTATTGATACAAAGTAAAATATCGTGTGCGTTGGCGTCGTCCTGATCTACATAGTGGCTGTCATTGGTGGCAATAACAGGCACATTGAATTTTTTTGAAAACTGTAAAAGTGTGTTATTAATTACTTCCTGCTCCTTAATATTGTGGCGCTGAATTTCAATAAAATAATCTTCACCAAATAAATCGAGCCACCACTTAAATTCTTTTTCTGCTTTTTCGGGGCCTTCGTTTAAAATGGTTTGAGGTACATACGCACCAATACAACAGGTGGTAGCAATAATACCTTCGTGATACTCTTCAATTAATTTTTTATCGATACGCGGGTACTTGCTATACATCCCTTCAATAAAACCAAGCGATGTAAGCTTTACTAAATTTTCGTATCCTTTTTTATTTTTGGCAAGTAATACCTGGTGGTATCTTTTGTCTTTTGCTTCTTTGGTAAATGTTTTGATGTGGCGGTCTTCTACCACATAAAATTCGCAACCCACCACTGGCTTAACAATGGGTTCTAGAATATCATTTCCGTTTTCATCTTTACCTACAATCTTGGTTTTTTTCCATGCCTGACTTACAAATTCAAAAGCACCAAACATATTGCCATGGTCTGTGATGGCAAGCGCTGGCATGTTATTTTCGATGGCTTTATCATATAATCTTTCTACCGAAGCCGCCCCGTCTAACAGTGAATATTGGGTATGAACGTGTAAGTGTGAAAAAGTTGGCATGGCCCAAATATCCTATCTCGGCGGCAACCTTTTGGGGTGCAGTTATCCACAATTTTTGGGGAGGGGAACATATTGTTAAAAAGTTATGCGCAGAGGCCTATTTTACTGGTTTTTAGGCTTATACTTGTCACATATTTATGCGGTATAAAGTATATATAATTGCTGTTTTGGGGCTTTTCCTACTTTCGGGCTGTAAATCACTTGGTAGGCTAACCTCCAAAGACCAATCAAGCCCAGGCGCGCAAGCAGGGAGCAGCTCTTCTATGCCAAGAGGCTTTTTAGACAATATAGCCGTATTGCCAGGTGAAGTAAAGGTTGCAGGCGTAAAAGTTACGGCGCCACCCGTGGCGGAAACGGAACCCAAAAAAAATATGGGCATTACTTACGACGCAGCACTTTCATTACCCAATAAATATGCCAACTTACTGGGCGTTCCACCAACAAGTTTAACCAATGTGGAGTTATTAGCGCAAATGGAAAAATGGTTTGGTACACAGTATTGTTTTGGGGGCAGCACCGATTCTTGTATCGACTGCTCTTCCTTTACACAAGTGATACTGCGTGATGTTTACAATGTAAAAATTCCAAGGAACTCGCAACAACAATTTGATGCGTCTACAAAAATAGAAACAGAAAATTTAAAAGAAGGCGACCTCGTATTTTTTAATACCGTATCTGCGTCTATGATTATTACGCACGTTGGTGTGTATGTATGCAACAATAAATTTGTGCACGCGTCTACCTCAAAAGGCGTGACCATTAATGATTTGTCCGAAAAATATTTTGCAAAAGCGTATAGAGGCGCCGGCAGGTTTATAAATCTTTAATGGTTTTTAAAACCCAATCATTAGCCTCAGCCGTTAGCCGCGCATTTTCGTTTTGATCGGTAGCGCCAATGCCAGCCTGGGTTACATGCGTGCGGCCAGGTATAAAAGTTTGCTGTATTCTTGCCTGCGTAATGGATTCAAGAACTCCCGCTTCACCAAAATCATCGGAAGTAACAATGCAATCTCTGATGTCTACAAAAACAGCATCAACACCCTCCTCTAATAAAAAATGGTAAAAAAGTGCGGAGCCAAGAACGGCACCCGTACATACGATTTGATCTTTGTAATAAGGAAAAGTACGCACAGGCTTGTCGTGTAGCAGCCACTCAATTTCTGTAAATAAATCACCTAAACGGGAAATGCAAGCTGCTTTTTGATCCACCAAAATAGCATCAACGCGCGCAAACACATTGTTTTTAACGGCCTCAAATAATTGTAGTGCAATGTCTTTGTTGCCATCAAAAAAGGCACTGGATACTTCGGAAAGGGGGGCGTCAATAAGGGCAGGGGTTTCAACTAAATAGCAGGTGCCACTGGTGTTATGTGTTGTTGCGCTGTTGTAGCCCTCCCCATTTTGGGTAAAGGCCGCTAGGGTTTTTAAAAATGCATCTTTGGACTGGATTTGTTGGGCCGATATCTGGTGTACTTGCATATGCGCTAATTGGAGCGCAAAGTTACAATAACTTGTGCGTAAGCACTATCTTTATACAATTAAAGAGAAGCTATGTTGGAACCCATCATTAGAGTTGAAAATCTTACTAAAAAATACGGTGATTTTGAAGCCGTTAAAGGGCTGAGTTTTGAAGTATATCCTGGTGAAATATTTGGACTGTTAGGCCCTAATGGCGCGGGAAAATCTACCACACTTGAAATTATTGAAACCCTTCGTGAAAAAACAAGTGGTAAAGTAATCGTTAACGGATTTGACATTGAAAAAGACGCCGACGAAATAAAAAAAATAATTGGTGTTCAGCTTCAAACAGCAGGTTTTTATCCGGGTCTTCATTTAACCGAGTTGCTGGATTTATTTGCCGGACTTTACAATGAACAAATAGATCCTATGGCGATACTGGATAGTGTGAATCTTAGAGACAAAGCCAAAGCAAAATTTAAAGAGCTTAGCGGTGGACAAAAGCAACGTTTTTCTATTGCCACTACTTTAATCAATAAGCCCAAATTGATATTTTTAGATGAGCCTACAACTGGCCTAGATCCTCAGGCTCGAAGAAATTTATGGGACCTCATAAGATCTATCAGAGATAGTGGTACCACGGTAGTTATTACCACGCACTATATGGACGAAGCAGAAATATTATGTGATAGGGTAGCTATTGTAGATAGCGGTAAACTCATTGCCATTAATACACCCGATCAATTGATTGATGATTTAGTGGCGGGTGGTTTTGAAAAACCAAAAGAAGTAAAGCAGGCTAATTTAGAAGATGTTTTTATTAGTTTAACTGGACACGCATTAAGAGAAGCATAAATAATAGCATGGAAAAAGATCCAAAATATCCAATAGGTAAATACGAAGCACAACCCTTTTCGGAGTTACAAAAGAAAAAATGGCTCGCAGATATTCAGTTTTTACCAAATGAACTTGAGCAGGCCATCGAAAATTTAGATGAAGCGCAGTTGCATACCCCTTATAGGGACGGTGGATGGACGGTTCATCAACTGGTGCATCATTTGGCAGATAGTCATATGAATTCATTTATTAGATTTAAGCTTGCGTTAACAGAAGAGAATCCTACCATTAAACCTTACGAAGAAAATGCGTGGTCAGAAACAGCAGATGTTACAAAAGAACCCATCAATGTTTCAATAACCCTCCTATATGCGCTGCATAAACGCTGGTTAACGTTACTTCAAAATATGTCGGATGCTGATTTTGAAAAAACATTGTTTAATCCACAGCGTAGAGGTCAATTAACACTTTGGGAGATGCTAGGTATTTATGCATGGCATGGCAAACACCATGTGGCACATATCAAAACATTAAAAGAAAATAAGGGCTGGTAATATTTATTGGTAATTCATGAGAGAGCAGCGTTGGAAAAAAATTACTTCAAAAAAAGTATTTGAAGATCGGTGGTTTAAAGCTAGGGCCGACGCTTGTCAATTTCCTGATGGCCGAATTATTGACCCGTATTATGTGGTAGAACTTCCTAATTGGGCCAATGCGGTGGTAGTTACTCCAAACAATGAAATTGTATTGGTAAAACAATACCGCTATCCGGTAGATGCCGTAACACTGGAACTCCCAGGTGGCGTTATCAATGAAGGCGAAGATCCAATGGTAGCAGCGCTTAGAGAAACCCAAGAAGAAACCGGATACAGTTCCGATCAGATACAACTAATTTGTAAAACAGCGCCCAATCCTGCTATTAATGACAACACTGCATATTTTTATTTGATTGAAAATGCAGTACCAACGGCGCACACCAATCCCGATTTTTTTGAAGACATTGAAGTGGTGTTATACAGTAAAAAGGATTTTATACAATTACTCCAGCAAAATAAAATCATGCATGGCGTTCAGCTCGGGCCCATTTACGAGGCGCTCATTCAATTAGGTTGGCTACAATACAGTTGATGGAATGATACCTTCAATTTCTCCTACTAAAAAAACGCTCCCGCAAACCACAATTAAATCATTGGTATGCGCCTGTTTTTGAGCGGCACTAATGGCTTCATTTACATGGGTGTAAATATTTCCTCTCAAACCATGTTCACTTGCTTTTTTTTGCAGTTCAGTTGCATCAATAGCTCTTTCTATTTGTGCTTGGGTAAAATAATAAATAGCCCGGCTAGGTAATAACGCAAGCACACTATCAATGTCTTTGTCTTTGACCATGCCAAAAACAATATGCAATTGTTGGTGACTGACAAGGGCTATTTGAGCGAGTAGTGTTTGTATTCCGGCTACATTGTGTGCCACATCTACAACGGTAGTTGGGCTTTTACCAATCATTTGCCATCTTCCATAAAGGCCAGTATTTTTTTTGACTTGACTTAGTCCATCAAGTATATGCTGGTTGGAAATTTGCCAACCCTTTGTTTGTAGTATGCTAATAGCACCTAAAGCACCCATTATATTTTTTGCTTGATAGCTCCCGCTTAAATCTAGTTTGTAAGTTTCTACACCTTCTGTTTTTTTATTTAAAACTTCAACTTCTAAATAATCATGCGTATACTTTGTGTTAAGTATCGTAAATAAATCTGAGCCATAGGCTAGAGTAGTTTGAATAGCCGCAGCATCAAAAACAGGCTTTGTTTCCTCTGTATATTCACTAACAATGCATGGCACATCTTTTTTAATGATGCCCGCTTTTTCACTTGCAATTTGTGGAATGGTATCACCTAAAAACTGGGTATGATCAAGTCCTATATTGGTAATGATAGAAACTTCGGGCGTTATAATATTGGTACTGTCTAAGCGTCCACCAAGGCCTACTTCAATTACGGCAATGTCTACTTTTTGTTCGGCAAAATAACTAAATGCCATCGCCACAGTTATTTCAAAAAAAGAGGGCTGAATCGTTGTAATGAGCGGCTTTATTTTATCTGTAAATTCAACTACAAATTCTTTGGAACAATAAGCCCCATCTATTTTAATTCTTTCTCTAAAATCTACGAGGTGCGGCGACGTGTATAGCCCTGTTTTATAACCAGCTGTTTGTAAAACAGAAGCGAGCATATGACTGGTAGATCCTTTACCATTGGTACCTGCTACATGAACAGATTTAAACTGCTGCTGTGGATTGCCTAGTGCCTCACAAAGCCTTATAGTATTGGTTAAATCTGGCTTATAAGCTGCAGCGCCAACACGACTAAACATAGGAAGTTGCGTAAATAAATAACCAAGTGTTTGTGCGTAATTCATTTACTCGTGAATCTTAAAACTAAATACAATCGTTCCTTTTTGTTCGGGATCAGTGCCTGCATTTAAGCGGAGCGTTTTTGCTTTTTTGATGGCGATATTACGGATACTAGCGTTTGTAGTTGTGGTACCTCGGGGGTTTACAGTTGCACTTATAACTTGTCCATTGTCATTCACTATAATATCGACAGCTACTTTTGCATTTTCGTTAAAATCATCTTCAAAACTTGGAAGCTTTGCAATGCGTCTTCCATCTAGTCCACTTCTGATACTTACGCCACCGCCTGCGCCCGGTGGGCCACCCGTGCCGTTACCGCCATTGCCGGTGTAACTATCTGAATTTGGATTGCCATTTGGTTTTCCTTGATCACCCTTTCCGCCAAGGGTACCTTGGTCTGTTTTTCCATTGTAGCTATCGGCATTATTGCCACTAGTAGTAGTGCTTGTGCCGCCACCAAATACAGCTTTTGGTTTTGGCGGGGTAGGAATAGGAGGTGTTGGAACCGCTTCTTTTTTTACTGTTTTTGTAGCAACAGCCGCAGCATCATTTGTTTCGTTGGCATCGGTTTGTATAGGCTTACTAGCTTCTACTTGTGCTGGCGGTGTTGTTTTAGTATTGTCCGTTTCTGTGGCAGCTTCTCCTGGTATTTGAGGAGGTTCGGTACCAAAGCCAGTTTCTGAATTACCTAAATTTACTTCAATCCCTTCGCCAAAACTTGGTGTTGGAATTTGAGGTAGTTCCCATGTTAAAAAAAAGAAAATGCAAAAAAGCAACAAACAAATAACGGCTGTTATTAGTCCTGCTTTTATATTTTTTTCTTTTTCAAACCCAATGGTCATATAATAGATATTAATGCTTATAAAGCTACGGTTTAAGGTGTCAATTCAGTTGAATGTTGAAAATTAACGCTTATTAGTAGGAGTAATCCACCTTAATGGCCTAAAAAAAAGTTAAGAAGGCTTATTTGAAAAATACGTCGTAGCCAAACCGTAAAATAGTAGCACAAATAACGAGTAAAAAGAATACGCGAATAAATTGGTTACCCTTGGCAATGGCTAATTTGGCCCCCAATACCCCTCCAACTGCGTTGCAAATAGCCATTGGAATGGCAACACCCCATATTATGGTTCCTTTAATAAAAAAGAGTACGATAGATCCAAAATTGGTTGATAAATTAACCATTTTAGCATGGGCGCTAGCTTGTAAGAAATCGTATCCAAGCAATGCAATAAAACCGAGTACTAAAAAGCTTCCAGTGCCCGGTCCAATAAATCCATCGTAAAATCCAACAGCAGCACTTAATAATAAACTGCGTAACAAAAGCGCATTACTTGAAAGATTTTTTGATTGCGCTTGCCCAAAGCTTTTTTTGGTATATGTGTATAGCGCCACAACAATAAGTACGCAAAACAAAATAGGTTTCATATGTTTGTTGCCCATTTTACTTAGTAGCTCGGAGCCTAAAAATGCAAATGAAAATGCAACTGTGCACATCAGTGCCATCCGACGCCATTCAATTTTTACTTTTTTTACGTATTGTTTAGTAGCAAAAAAAGTACCACTAAATGCAGGAATTTTTAAAGAACCTATAACAGTAGCTACGGGTAAGTTGGGCATTAATATTAGCGCTGTCGGCGTTTGTATAAGTCCACCTCCACCTACAATCGCGTCTACAAAACCTGCACCAAATGCAGCGATGCATAAAAGGATTAGCGTTATGGAATCTATTTGATCAAACATGCTGCGATTGTTTTTTGGATTGACCTGAATTAGCAAGTATCAGTCCAAAAATAACGATACCCGCACTAATCATATGAATTTTTTGGAAAGGCTCGTTTAAAAATAAAACAGCTTCAATGGTACTAATAATTGGGATTAAATTGCCAAATAAAACAGTAGTTCCTGCCCCAATTCGTTTAATAGCTGCATTCCAGCATAAAAAAGAAACCACCGAAGTTCCAGCGCCCAAATATACAAGTGATAATAAAAGTGAATTGTTCCATACTATGGGAGCGGCGTTCATTTCTTCAATTAAAAACCCGGGTAGTATTAATAATGCACCCAATCCAAAAATGGCTAGTAAAAAAGTAGTACCAGAAATGGTTGCGGGCTTTTTTCTAACAAATATATTGTATACTGCAAATGCAATGGCACCAGCAAGTGCCCATATGTCACCCACAGAAAAAGTAAATGACATGAGTCTTTGCAAGCTAGCTTTTGAAATCAGTAATAAAACCCCGGTTAAACACACCAACATGCCTGTTAATCTAAATGCATTGATTCTTTCGCCGATAAATATAATAGCAAATGTGGTGGCAAAAATAGGAGAGGACGTGGTACTAATTAGCGCCATGTTAATGGCAGTGGTATAATGTCCAGAAATATATAAACAAGTATTGAATATCGCAATACCACTTAACGACACCCAAAAAAGATAGGCTTTGTGTTTGTTTAAAATAGGCCACTCATTTTTGAATGACTTATATGCAATCGGAATCATTAATACGGTGGCTAACGACCATCTACAAAAGGCAAGCGTGATAGGGGGTATTTGCGCATTAACACCTCTTGCAATTACAAAATTACCCGCCCAAATAAAAACAGCCACAGTTGCAAGTAGCATGCCTACATATTTGTTGTTACGGGCGTCCACCAGCAAAGTCTATTTGGTAATCGCCTTTAATACGCTCGATGGGAGGGTTAAAATAACCAAATTTTACTTTTGGAAATTCTTCTGCAATAAGGTTCATGAGTTGCTTAACGCCGAGCATTTCGCCGGTTTCGTTTACGCCAATTTTTCCCATATACCAGTCTGGATCAATATTAAAATTACGCCATTGTATCATGGATAAATCAGTATCGATAATAAGTTTGCGTAGCGCTTCATATTCTTCAACACTATCCGTCATGCCCGGAAAAACAAAATAATTAATACTTGTCCATCCGCCATAACTGCGCATGACTTTTAAACTCTCAATGATATCCTCAAACTGATAATTATTGGGTCTGTAATAAGGCTCATAAATATGTTTACGTGCCGAGTTGGTACTTACCCTGATACTGTTTAAGCCCACTTCGCATAAGGCTTTTACCGCATCTGGTTTAGAACCATTGGTATTAATATTAATGCTCCCTTTACTAGTGTGTTTTCTAATTTCAATAATGGATTCTCTGATGGTTTCCCACATGAGAAGCGGTTCTCCTTCGCAACCTTGTCCAAAACTAATAATTGGGAAAGGCGCATTATTCAAATGCGGCACGGTAAACTCAACGATTTCTTCGGCAGTAGGTTTAAAGGTTAAACGGTCCTGAGTCGAAACAATGGTTTCATCGGAGGGTTGAAAAGAAATACATCCAATGCAATTGGCGTTACATGCAGGTGATGTAGGAACGGGACATTCCCATCTTGACAAAGAAAAATTTCGTGCAGCAGGACAGGTGTAAGTCATGCAACAATTTTCCATCAAATGTTTTACAAGCCGATTTTGCGGATAATCTGCTAATAATTTTTCGGTACCAGTAGCAATTTTTTCATCATCATATCCAGCGCACTCTTGTCTAATGTCTTGTTCAATTCTTATTGCAGGCACATAGGTTTTATTATCTAACCAACCCGCTGCTGTATAGTAAAATAAGGGTAGTGTAGGGGCTTCTGCTTCTGTTTCATATGCAGCAATATATAAACCCGTATGTGCAGGAGGGATAAAAGCAGCAACGGCCCATCCTTTATCGCATAAACGCATTTCGCCTGTTTCAACATCAAGGCCAATACCCCGTCTGCCAGGTAGTTCATATAAATTGCCCCCTTCTGGAAGTTCTATCCAATCGGCAGGATCAATAGGCATGGCATCCCAACCGGCTCGCCCCACCACATACAAACTCGTGTCTTCGTAAATATTTGCTTCTCCATCGGAGTATAAAATATAGGGTGACTGTTGTAATGGTAAATGGGACATGTTATTTTTTTAAGCGTTCTTGACAAAATACATTAAAAGATACTTCCTCTTCTTTTTCAACAGCAGATTCTATTTGTTTTTGAAACAAGGTATTTTTCTTGTAATCTAATGTGAGAAGTCCATCTTTCAAAACAATGTTTTCAAAAGCATCCCAGCCGTATCTCTTTTTTGGGAAACTATTAATAACAACTTCGTCGTTATCAAAAGCAATTTCTTCCGGAAATTTAACTTGTTTTTCAATCACGGCAGCAGCTACGTATATAAATGCAAGCCATGACAAATAAGGCTGTAAAAAAATGCCCCAAGCGCCTAATAAAAGTGCGAATCGATAAAGTGAGGGCCTACCTTTTTTTTCTTTTAAAATTGTAAACGCAGTCCAAGCAATCATGGAAAGCATAATGGCTATATATATAAGTGTGCGCTCATAGCCATGTAAAATAACTTGCATCGAAAGCATGAGTGCTGCAATAGCGATCATTAGTATGCTTACCGTATTGATAAATACAAAAGAGCGTTTTTTGAGCACAATAATGTATTCGTATACTTTTCCTGCCATGCTATTAATTTGAAGGAGTGTTTTTAACCATCAAATTACACATGCGCCATAATAGGTGAGCACCTACATTGCTGTCCCAATCTGTTTCACCTACACCCACTTCTACAAAATCAAATCCAATAAGTTGTTTTCCGCTATCTACTATTTTCTTGAATAAATATAAAATCTCTTCGCTTTCAAAACCACCCTGAACCGGTGTGCCTGTGTTCGGGCAAAGTTTTGGATCGAGTCCATCAATATCAAAACTGATATACACGAGTTGAGGAAGTTGATTGATAATTTCATCTGTTATGTACTTCCAGGTTTCACCCTCGTATTGTCTGGTTTTAATGTCTTTATCAAAATAGGTCACAACTCTGCCGTTGCTGTTATTGATATAGTCCCACTCTTCACTACAAAAATCACGAATACCCACTTGTACTAGTTTTTCAACCCCTTCTATTTCGTTTAGCACATTGTACATAACAGATGCATGCGAGTAGGTAAAATGCTCGTAGCTTTTTCTTAAATCACAATGGGCGTCAATTTGTAAAATGCCAAAACTGCCATGTTTTTCTGCTAGTGCTTTTATATAACCAAGTGGCGTGCTATGATCGCCTCCAATAATGCCTACTTGTTTTCCTTGTTTGAGTAATTCACTGGTTTGTTCGTACACCCAGTTGTTAAGCATCACACCACCCTCATTAATTTCTTTTAAGCTCTTACACATGAACTTATTATTTCCAACGATTTCGCCCTTAGAAATATAGTCGATAAAGAGTTCGGCCTCTTTGCGTAAGTAATCGCTTTTTAAAAGAATTTTTCTATTGGTTTCTCTTAAATAGAATCCTTTTTTCCAACCATCAGGCACATCGGTATCTAGTAAATCTACCTGAATACTAGCCTTCCAAATATGTTCTGCGGCCCTTGAAGTGCCAGCTCCATAACTTACGGTTACTTCCCAAGGAACGGGTAGTAAAATGAGGCTAGATTCCTCCTCAGAAAAAGGGAGGCCAAAAATGTTGTTGTTAGGGTTTCCGACCTCATTTGGGTCAAAGTTGGATAATTGGCTCATACTGGGTTGTATTGCAAACAGGGCGCAAGTTAGCAGCTATTTTTCGAAATACGTTAAAGATTCTTGAATGGTTAAACAAGACCACCAAGATTATCCAATTTAGGCTACTTTTGTGTTAGAAATCAGCGTTTTTATGAAAAAGACCCATATTATCCTGCTACTTTTGATTGCCGCTTCTATTGTTGTGCTCATTAGCTACACCGGTGATTTAACCACCTACGAGACCATCGCGTCGGCACGTGAAAAGGAAGGAAAATTTGTGAACTTGATTGCTAAAATTGACAAAACGCAGCCACTTGTATATGACGCTGTTAAAGACCCCAATTATTTGACTTTTACAGCAGTAGACACCCTTGGTAATTCAATTAAAGTAATTTACCACAACAACAAGCCAACCGATATGGAAAAAAGTGAGCGTTTGGTGTTAAAAGGTAAAGTACAAAATGGTCAATTTGAGTGTAAAGATATTTTATTAAAATGTCCATCAAAGTATAAAGACAATCCCAATTCAATCGACAAAAGTCAAACTACCTATACTAACTAACTGCATCAATTAATTTTATTTGAATGAATTATATCGGCGAACATTTGTGGCTTGGACAAGCAGGACATATTTTTAATTTAGTTTCTTTTGTTGCTTCTATTGTTGCAACCATTGCCTTTTTTTTTGGTGGGGTAGCAGACCCAAATGATCCTAATGCAAAAAGTTGGATTAAAATTGGTCGTATTTTCTTTGTGGTTGAAGCCATCTGTGTTTTTGCAACTTTTTCATTACTCTACGTAATTATATCCAATCACTATTTCGAGTACAAGTATGCTTACATGCATAGTGATAAGTCGTTACAGCCGGAATACTTACTCAGTTGTTTTTGGGAGGGTCAAGAAGGTAGCTTTATGCTCTGGAGTTTTTGGCATTGTGTGTTGGGGTTTGTTATTATGTTCAGTGCAAAAAAATGGGAAGCTGGCGTAATGACTGTGATCTCATTTGCACAAGTGCTTTTAGCATCGATGGTGCTGGGCGTTTATTTATTTGGCCATAAAATTGGATCAAGTCCTTTTTCTCTTTTAAGAAATGAAATGGACTGGCCAATACTTAGTAGACCTGATTATTTGACACTTATAAAAGATGGTACGGGGTTAAATACGCTGCTTCAAAATTATTGGATGGTGATTCATCCACCCATATTGTTTTTAGGTTTTGCGAGCACCATTATTCCTTTTGGTTTTGCGATGGCTGGCTTTATGCGCAAGTCGCATGATTGGTTAAAGTCTGCAATACCTTGGGCTTCTTTTTCTGCGGCTATACTTGGTTTAGGAATTATGATGGGTGCAGCATGGGCATACGAAAGCTTATCTTTTGGTGGTTACTGGGCATGGGATCCGGTAGAAAACGCATCACTCGTGCCTTGGTTAACGCTTGTTGCTGGACTACATACCAATATGATTGCTAAAAGCACGGGCTATTCTCTGCGTCCAACCTATTTCTTTTACATCGTTTCTTTTCTATTGATTTTATATTCAACTTTCTTAACAAGAAGCGGCATTTTAGGCGACACGTCAGTACATGCATTTACAGACCTTGGCATGAACACCCAGCTACTTGTTTTCCTTTTAATTTTTGTGATTCCAGCATTTACCATATTTGCCATTCGTTACAAGTCAATTCCATCCATTGCAAAAGAAGAAGCAACTAGTAGTAGAGAATTTTGGATGTTTATTGGATCGCTGGTGCTCTTTTTAGCAGGTATGGTTATTATTGCTAAAACTTCTACACCTGTCGCTAATAAATTGTTTGGCTCCAATATTGCGCCTCCCGAAGATCCAGAATTTGCACACAATCAAATTCAAATTTTTGTAGCCATTGTATTAGGCTTACTTACTGCGGTTACGCAATTTTTAAAATACAAATACACTGATACAAAGCATTTGGTAAAAAATATTGTTTGGCCTTTATTAGCAGCAGTTATTATTAGTTTACTGATTGCGATTTTTGGAGATATTAATTATACCAAAAAAGGACCGGTATTTTTATTTGCCATTCACCTAGCCATCTTTACGGCCGTGTATGCGGTTACAGGTAACTTGTCATATATCTGGCTCGTATTAAGAGGCAAGTTAAAAGCAGCAGGTGCTTCTGTGGCACACGTTGGTTTTGGAATGATCCTAGTAGGCATTCTAATTTCTTCTGCTAAAAAAACAGTTTTAAGTTGGAATACAACCGGGATTACACCACTTGCACAAGCTGCCCCTGGAGAAAAAAATCCTGCGGGTAATCCTGCCGAAAACTTAACACTCTTTAAAGGTGTTGAAACGGATATGGGTAAGTTTATGGTGAATTACAAGCGTGACACTTTAAACGAAGCGGATCGAAAAAAATATTATGAAATAAGCTTTAATGCAAAAGATGGGTCTGAATCTTTTAATTTGTATCCCGATGTAATCAAAAACAACAAAGGTATGGAAGGCTTTGCCGCCAATCCAGCTAGCAAACATTACTGGTACAAAGATATTTTTGTGTACATCACTTCGTTCCAGCAAAATGACGCACTAGATACCACTCGTTTTGTTGATAAAGACATCAAAGTAGGGGACACTATTTTTTATAGCAATGGACTCATGGTATTAAAAAGTGTATCTGTAAATCCAGCGTCTAAAAAAGATCTTTTATTGCCTGGCGAAACAGCTTTGTTTTTAAACGTAGATGTAACAGCGAGAGATGGTAGAAAATACAGTGCTATGCCAGGTATTGCTATTGATAATTCGAGTATTCGCCAAATTTCTGATACGGTAGTGGCACAATCTTTGGTGTTGCAATTCAATAAAGTGATTGATCAAGATAAAGGGGTATTACAAGTGGGCGTTAAAGAATCTGGGGCCATCACTGATTTGATTACCTTAAAAGTGTACGAGTTCCCCATGATTAATATTTTATGGTTAGGCGTTATTGTAATGGTTGTAGGTTTTGTGATGTCCATTATCCAGCGCTATAAAGCCTTAAAAAACAACTTAAAAGTTTCATAACTTGCCATATGCGGTTAACACAAAAACATATTATTTGTTTGGTGCTTTTTTTCTTTACCGCAATAGCATTCGTAAAAGCGCAACAGCGTGGCCCTCTCGATACCATGCGTGTTCATGCATTTATTACACCAGAAGGTGATACCATTCCTGAATCGGTTCTGCCGTCTGTAGAAGTATTTGCAAAGCTTACAGGTCCTTGGAAAAATTATTGGGCCGATTGGACAAGGCTCCGAAACGCAGTTTATGTTACCTATCCATATGCTATTGCAGCGAGCCGAATCATGAACGATGTAAATGCCAAGTTAAATGGCGTTACTGACAAAAAAAAGCGAAGGGAGATTATTAAGTCTCGCGAAAAGGAACTTAAAAAAGAATTTGCCGATCAGCTCGTGAAATTATCTGTGTACCAAGGTAAAGTACTCATGAAGCTTATTAACAGACAAACGGGCAATAACTGTTATGAAATCATTTCAGAATACAAAGGCTTTTTTAATGCCGCTTTTTGGCAAACCATTGCCTTTGTTTTTGGAAGTAATTTAAAGCAGTCTTACAATCCATCAGGTGACGATGCCGACATGGAAAAAATTGTGAAGGACGTTGAAAAAATGTATGGCTACAAGAGTTAGCGGTACTTGTATAGTAGTTGTTTAAATAAATCTCTGTCTATCATTTCGGCACCTAAACTTTCTAAATGCTCAGTATATACTTGGCAATCTATGAGCACAATACCTTCTGCTTCTAATTGTTTTACATAACTAATAAATGCAAATTTGCTGGCATTGCTTTGGTTGCTAAACATGCTCTCTCCAAAAAATAGTTTACCCATTTTTATGCCATAGAGTCCACCCACAAGTTTGCCACCTTTCCAGGCTTCGGCGCTATGGGCAATGCCTAGTTGGTGTAAAATATTGTAGGCTTTTTCAACGGCAGGTGTAATCCAAGTACCCTGTTGTCCTGCCCGCTTTATTTTTTTGCAATAAGCAATTACCTGATCAAATGCGGTATTGGTTTTAAATTCAAACTCCTGTCTTTTAATCACCTGCTTCATGGTGGTGTTAACTTTTAAATTAGCAGGATAGATTACAAACCTAGGGTTGGGGCTCCACCATAATGGGGTTTCTCCTTCATACCATGGAAATATGCCTTCTTGATAAGCTTTAATTAGTCGTTCAGTACTTAAATCACCACCCATGGCAAGCAGCCCGTCATCGAGTGCATCTTCGAGCGGCGGGAACCAAATGTTTTCATCAAGTATTATTAGTGACATTAGTTTTTTGTGGATTCGATAGTGGCACTAATGCCTCGTTCAGTAATGGCGTCACACATGGGTTTTAAGGTGTCGTAATCACCATTTTTTACAGCATATTTGCCATGGTGGTGGATAATCATGGCAGACTGCTCGGCCTGCTCCTGTGTGTGTTTACAGATGTCCATTAGGGTTTCAATCACCCATTCAAAAGTATTGACTTCGTCATTCCAAACTATGAGCTGAAAGGGGGTAGCGGTTGCTGTAAGGGTGTCTGAATCTTCAGATTCCCAAGGCTTTGTTTGGTTGTAGATGTCCCTCATCTTGTAAAATTAAAGAATGTTATTTACAATCTTAAAACACTTAATTTTATTTCTGTTAAAAGCGCATTATGAAAAAAATTATTTCGTGTTTATTTTTGATTATCAGCGTTCAAATAGCAGCTTGTAAAAAGCCCTATAAAATTATTGAACCCCCTGTTACCGTTGATACCAGCTTTTTTGCAAGAGGCGCTGATATTGGATGGTTGTCAGAGATGGAAGCCGCTGGGGTTAAATTTTATATGTCTAATGGAACTGAGTCCGATTGTATCTCAGTGTTAAAAAGTAAAGGGATTAATTCATTAAGGTTTAGGGTGTGGGTGGATCCTGAAAATGGATGGTGCGGTCAGGCCGACGTAGTTAAAATGGCTGTAAGGGCTAAAAATGCGGGTATGCGCGTAATGATAGATTTTCATTACAGTGATTTTTGGGCGGATCCAGGAAAGCAAAATAAACCCAAGGCTTGGCTGAGTTTAAATGCGGCCGGATTGAATCAAGCAGTGTATACGCATACAAAAACGGTGTTAACTGCACTTTTACAGGCAGGTGTTGTTCCAGCTTGGGTGCAAATAGGCAATGAAACCAACGATGGGATGTTGTGGGAAGAAGGTAGGGCGTCTAAAAATATGGGTCAGTTTGCAGCCATGGTAGCAGCTGGTGCAAAGGCAGTGCGGGAAACAAGTGCTAGTTCTAAAGTGATTGTTCATATTTCTAATGGATATGATAATGCTTTGTTTAGATGGATTTTTGATGGGTTAACAGCAAATAAAGTGGATTATGACATTATTGCAATGTCTTTGTATCCGAGTGTTTCCAATTGGTCTAGTTTAAATATGCAATGCTTAAACAACATGAATGATATGGTGGCTAGGTATAACAAAGAAATTATGATTAGTGAAGTTGGCATGGAAGCGTCTGCAGCCTCAGCATGCAAATCATTTATTCAAGATTTAATTGTAAAAACCAAATCGGTGAATCAGAAAAAAGGATTGGGCGTATTTTACTGGGAGCCCCAAAGTTATAATAGTTGGAAAGGGTATAAGCTTGGCGCGTTTGATGATACAGGTAAGCCAACTGTTGCAATGGATGCATTTATAAATTAATTTCAATAGCCACCCGGTATCCTTTATTAAAATGGGTACTCGCTTGATTTTTCTGGAATTGAATGTTGGATTTATTTTCTTGGTTGAATAGTTTAAGTCTTTCCGTTACAATGGAAAGGCCCATGCCTGTTCCTTTGTATAGATTAATACTTTCTCCAATGGCATTTTCAATAGAAATAGTAACCTGCTGTTTGCTAGTATATACATCTATATAAATTACAGGGATTTCTGTGCCTTGGTAACCCAAAATGCCATATTTAATAGCATTTTCAATGAGTGGCTGTAAAATATTAGGTGGAATAAAAACAGCATTTGTGTTGCAATTGGGATCAATAGTAAGGATGTGGTTGATAGCAATATTTTCTTGAAAGCGCATCGATTCTATGGCTAAATACGACTCAATAAAACCTAATTCCGAAGCGATGCTAACTTGTTTTTCTTTGGATCTTTCTAGAAAGCTGCGGTGTAAGGTTGAAAAATCTCTTACTGTTTGAAGTGCCTCTTCTTTTTTATCTTGTAAAATACTGCTATAAATTAGGTTGAGTGAATTAAAAACAAAGTGCGGGTTTAGGTTTTGTTGTATTAATTCTAGCCTGTTGTTTATTAATTTTTTTGCATACATTTTTTGATTGTATCTATTTTTGAAAAAGAGGAACAGCGCAAGCATGATAAGAAGTAATATCGAAATTCTAAACAAAGGATTTTGTTGCCAAGGAAGTTCAATGGAAATTTTTTTATTGTAAAATAAATGATTGTTTGAATATACTTTTAGCTGGTATTGACCTTTTGGAAGGAGGGTATCTATGATAATTGTTTGTTCTAAGGTGTATTTCTCATAAATCTTTTTGTTGTCTTGTAAGATTTCTATTTTTTGAAGCTGGCTTGGAACTAGGGGCTCTTTATTGAAAAGTACGTTAATTTGAATGGGATCTCTTTCAAATATTTTTTCTTGGGCGGCAATGGAGCTTACCTGATTGGCCTGATGCGTTGCTTGTTCAAGCGGCAATAGCCTTGTTGTATTTTCGTGCTGAATAACAAGCCTATTAAATGGATCTATAAAGGGCTTACTGTTTATTTTCATATCATTGATTTCAATAAAGTATACAGGCAAATGCTTCTGCATTACTAGGATGCCTTTTTCTGAAATAGCATATAGGGTGTTTTTATTTCCATTCACAATCCATCTTGGCGTATAATCTTTAAAGTGTTTCGTAAAGTCAAATTGTCTTTTTAGGAGAAGCTGTGTTAGGTTATTTTGTAAGGTGTAATACTTTATTTTATTTTCTGATAATGTTATGATTTCGTTGTTGGCATTTGTTGTAAAATCATCAATATCGATGCGGTTTTCTTTTTCAAATGTAACGGGGTGATTGCCTGTTGGCGTATACATCGTAAATCCAATACCTTGGTTGTGGCTTATTATAAAATTATGTTGCTTTTCTACGGAGGTGATAATTTTATTCTGACTTCCAATGTTTTTAATTAATTTTTTTAAATCAAAAATGGTTGTTGGTTTGTATAAGGCAAAAGCATAGAGGCTGTCACCTAATCTTTGCGCATGAGTGTATAGTCGGCCCTCGGATGGAGTTGAAATTGTGATGTATTTTTTTTCTTTTTTTGGAATGATAGTGAGATTTGTATACGAT
>JBMSJE010000021.1:0-26474 GCA_049418605.1 Sediminibacterium sp.
TAATTACTTATTTAGATTATTTATGAAGTACAAAGGTATATTTATAGTATTTAATTCTAAAAATATATTTACATTTAGAACAAAGTAGTATATTTGAGTAATTATATAGAACAAACACTCAATTTATGCCTCAAAAAACTAGCCAAAAAGAAGATTCCACTATTGCAAACGGTTTGGATAGCAAAGATCTCGCTATTTTAAAGCTATTACAAGCCAATGCAAGAGCCACCGTCAAGGAAATTGCTGATAAGGTTGGGCTAAGTACCACACCAGTTCATGAACGCATTAAAAGGCTTGAAGAAGAGGGTGTAATTACCCAATATGCAACACTTGTAGACCCCAATAAAGTTAAAAAGGGCTTAACCGTCATTTGCTATGTTTCATTAAAACAACATAATAAAAATGCAGGCGCGCGTTTTATTAAAAGTATTTTAGAAATGCACGAAGTAATCGAGTGCTATAATATTTCTGGTGAATTTGATTTTATGCTAAAAGTGGTCGCCGAAAATATGGATGACTATTACAATTTTCATGTGAACAAATTAAGTGAAGCAGATAATATTGGTCATGTACAAAGCGTATTTGTAATGGGTATTATCAAGCAAACACACGTGCTGGTCTATTAATGGTTGAGCTTTAATTCCATAATATAGTCATCCATAATATACCCGCCACCAATTTCTAAAATGGAGGCTTCTCTTATGGTAAATCCATGCTTACTATAAAATTGTTGCGCATTGTTTTGTTTGTTCACTTGCAAATACACGCAGCTAGCCGCCTGCGATGTTGCATATTCAATAGTTTTGAAAAGTAAAGACTTACCGGCTCCTGTTTTTTGCGCCGTAGGCAAAACATACAATTTATTAAGCTTGCATGCATTGTCTTCCTCTTTTGATACAGAAGCAAATCCAATAGCCTCACTGTTATTTTCTGCAATATAAAACTGATGTCCTTTATTCATTTGATCCTCTAACGAATCTCCACTGTACATCATATCTAGCATATAATCTAACTGCTCCTTACTAATGTAAGTTCCATAAGCATCAGGCCATGTTATGGTTGCTATATGCCTAATAGTAGCAATATCATTTTTGCTAGCTTCTCTAATATGTAATGAAGTAGGCATTATTTAAATGGTATCGTTTTGGTTTTTTTACGCTTTGCTAATTGTTTAGAAGCCCAGTGGCAAATGATGGCAGAGCTCGTTCCAACAATGGCCCCCATGATTACATCAGAAGGGTAGTGCTGTCCTAAATACATTCGGGAATAACCAACGCTGGCACTCCATGCAAACGCAGGTACTGCAACGTACCATTTTTTTGTACTGATTGCAAGTGAGGTTGCCGTTGCAAAAGCGCTACTGGTATGTCCCGAAGGAAAGGCGTAATCTGATTCTATTTTATCTGGAAATATTCCTGTGTAGGTATGGTAGGGTCTTTCTCTTTTTACCACATTTTTTAATAGGGTGGTAGAAGCTGTATTTAACAAAATAGCTGCCGCTGTGTATACTGCCTTTTGCTTTAACTCCTTGTTATTATGTATCAGTCCAGCTGCAAAATAAGCTACTGGTACACCAACACTAATGTATTTAGAAGTATTAGAGAGGTTATTCCAAATAGCACTATTTGGATTGTCTGGATTAATGCGCCTTAACGTATTAAGTTCAGAAACTGACTGAGCTTGCAAGTCGTTTAGCGTGAAAAAGAAAAATGTTAGCAGCATTAATAATTTACGCATCACAAAAAGTTGGGACATTATAATGATTGTAAACTTTCTTCAATGGTTGCAATTCTGGCTATGGCATCTGCTTGCTTTTGTTGCTCTAATGCTACCACTTCTGGTTTTGCATTTTGAACAAACCGCTCGTTGCTTAATTTTTTAGATACACTTTCTAAAAACCCTTTTTGATACGCTAAATCGGCTAAAAGTGTTGCTTTTAATGCAGTTGCATCAAGCTCGATACTTGTTTCAATAAAAAATTTATCTTTTTCGACAGCTACAACAATAGTATTATCTATACTGCTATTTGTATAGGCAATGTTTGTAGCATTCACCTGTTTGCATAAAATCGATTCAATGGATTTATACGTAGCAGTATTTCCTGTTTGTATATGCAGTGTGATGGTGTCTTTTGGTTTTAATTGGTTTTTATTTCTAGCATCACGAAGTGCAGATATCACTTGTTTTAAAAGCTCACCCCCTGCAATAATATCTGTGTTAGCTTGCGCAATAGGCGCTGCAATTTTATTGCATAAGTCGTCCTGTTTAGGACTTATTAAATGATAAATTTCTTCGGTAATAAATGGCATAAATGGATGCAGCATATGCATCATTTCATTTAAATAATGAACCGTTTTATCGTATACTTCTTTTGAAATAGGTTGTTCAAAACCAGGTTTAATCCACTCTAAATACCAGCTGCAATAATCATCCCAAATAAGTGAATAAATTGTTTTTAGAGCTTCGGATAATTTAAAACTATTTAATAAAACATCTACTTCTTGTTGTACCTGCGACAATCTATTTTCAAACCAGTCCATCGCAAATTTTTCATTTTGCGCATCTAAGTTGGTATCAATTCTTTTTTCCCAGCCCTGTATTAGTTTAAGAACGTTCCAAAGCTTGTTATTAAAATTTCTACCTTGTTCAAGTGCCGATTCGTCAAATAAAATATCATTACCAGCAGGTGATGATATCATAATACCAAACCTAACAGCGTCTGCACCGTATACATCAATGAGTGCTAATAAGTCTGGCGAATTGCCAAGGCTCTTACTCATTTTTCTACCTTGCTTATCCCTTACAATGCCTGTAAAGTATACATGTTCAAAAGGTTTTTGATCCATGTATTCATGTCCCGCCATAATCATACGTGCTACCCAAAAGAAAATAATTTCAGGGGCTGTTACAAGTGTTTGTGTTGGATAATAATATTTGATTTCTTCGTTTCCAGGGTTAGATAATCCTTTAAAAACTTCAAAAGGCCATAACCAACTTGAAAACCAGGTATCTAAACAATCTTCATCTTGCTTGATATCAGATAGTGTAAGAGACGCATTTTTTTCTTGTAAGATGACAAGTGCTTCATTAGCATTTGCGGCAACAGCAACGCTTCCATCAGGTGCATACCAAGCAGGAATACGGTGTCCCCACCACAACTGCCTACTAATACACCAATCTTTAATATTTTCCATCCAGTGGCGGTACAAATTTTTAAACTTAGCCGGATGAAACTGAATGGCTTCTTCCATTACAGATTGTAGTGCTGGTGTTGCAATATCTTTCATACTAACCCACCACTGTAAACTAAGCCTTGGTTCTACCATGGCATCTGTTCTTTCAGAAAAACCAACTTGGTTGGTATAGGCTTCTACTTTTTCTAATAAACCCGCTTCGCTTAAAACAGCTTCCATTTTCTTACGCACATCAAGCCTGTCTTCGCCAATAAAAAACTGCGCCGCATCAGACATGGTACCATCATCATTGAGGGTATCAATTACTTCTAAATTATATTTTTGACCTAATTGATAGTCATTGATATCGTGTGCTGGCGTCACTTTTAAAGCACCGGTGCCAAAATCAAGCGTTACATATTCATCGGTAATGATGGGTACGCGTCTATTAATTAAAGGAACAAAAACAAATTTTCCGTGGAGATGTTTGTAGCGTTCATCTAGTGGATTCACACAAACTGCTGTGTCGCCAAAAATGGTTTCTGGTCTTACAGTCGCAACAGTTATAAAATCATTACTGCCTTCAATGGCATATTTGATATGGTATAATTTACTCTGAACTTCTTTGTAAATAACTTCTTCGTCAGATAGGGCCGTTTTTGCTTTAACATCCCAGTTGATCATTCGTTTACCTCTGTAAATATGTCCTTTTTTATGAAGGTCTAAAAACACTTCAATCACAGACTTGTAATAATCAGGATCCATAGTAAATGAAGTTCGATCCCAATCTAAACTACAGCCCATTTTTTTTAGCTGTTGCAAAATGATACCGCCATATTTTTCTTTCCATTCCCAAGCATATCCTAAAAACTCATCTCTAGATAGGCTTGATTTGGAAATACCACGCTCTCTTAGCATGGCCACCACTTTTGCTTCTGTGGCAATAGAAGCATGGTCAGTTCCGGGTACCCAACAAGCATTTTTACCTTGCATTCGGGCACGTCTAATTAAAATATCCTGGATGGTATTGTTTAAGCAATGACCCATATGTAAAACGCCGGTAACATTGGGTGGGGGCATTACAATTGTGTATGCCTCACGGTCATCTGGGGTGCTTTTAAAATAACCCTTTGATAGCCAATGTTGGTACCATCTCGCTTCCGTTTCATTTGGGACATAATTCTTGCTCAATTCCATGCTCAAAACTTTGTTGCGAAAGTACAAAAAATGAGGGTGTTTTTTTTTATTTGTATGGCACCCGTAAAAAAGCGAATTTGGGCCCTCAATTCAGTGTTTTGAAATTTGCAGTAGTTGATATAGAAACCACAGGGGGATTTCCGTCGCAGCATGGGATAACCGAGATAGCCATTGTTTTACATGACGGTGACCAGATAGAGGGTATCTATGAAACGCTCATTAACCCGCACCAGCCCATTCCGCCTTTTATCGCCAACATGACTGGTATTAGCAACCAAATGGTAGCAGCGGCACCCTCTTTTGATAAAGTGGCTGCCAACATCTTTAACTTGCTGGAAAACAGGGTTTTTGTAGCACATAACGTCAATTTCGACTATTCTTTTGTGCATCATCATTTGGAAGTAGCTGGTTATCAATTAGAAGTACCCAAATTATGCACCATTAGACTCAGTAGAAAGGCATTTCCAGGTCATAAAAAGTATGGATTGGGACATTTATGTCGTACCCTAGATATTCAAATAGAAAATAGGCATAGGGCAGGCGGAGATGCAAAAGCCACTGCACAAATTTTGGATCTAGTGATTCAGAATAATGGAAAAACACTTATTTCCGAATTGATTAAAAGACATTAATTATTAAAATTTCAAGTGTATTTATGGGTTCTTTTGCTCCAATTATTGCCTCACAATTAAATATCAATGTTTCACAGGTTCAAGCGGTTTTAGATTTATTTGGTGAGGCGGCAACCATTCCTTTCATCGCCAGGTATCGAAAAGACAAAACAGGTGGTCTAGATGAGGTTCAAATTCAACAAATCGAAGAAGCGTCAAAATTTTTAAAAACGTTTACAGAGCGTAAAGAGTTTATCGAAAAAGCTATTACAGAGCAGGGCAAAATGACGGATGAGCTTCAAAAAAAATTAGACGCTGCAACTACATTAGCGGCACTCGAAGATATTTATTTGCCTTACAAACCAAAGCGAAAAACAAAGGCGCAAACGGCTAAAGAAAATGGATTAGAGCCACTTTCTGTTATTATGTTAGTCCAAGGTTCAGAAGATGTGGAACAAACAGCTGCGCTGTATTTGAATGAAAAAATTACAAATATAGAAGATGCACTTTCGGGTGCAAGAGATATTATAGCAGAGCTTATCAACGAAAACGATGTGGTGCGCGCAAAAATGCGTTTGCTTTTTGAACAGACAGCATGCATTCAAACCAAAGTTTTATCGGATAAAGAAACAGAAGGGATTAAGTACAAAGACTATTTTGATTTTTCTGAACCGATACATAAAATACCCTCGCATAGAACCATGGCCATACTCCGTGGTTTTTTAGAAGGCGTTTTGCGTATGAGCATTGCACCTGTTGAGGAAGATGCGCTTACACTGATCGAATCTATTTATTTAAAGGAGCTAAGCCCATGGCGTGAGCATGTAAAAAAATCTATTAAAGACGCTTATCGCAGACTCTTGCAGCCAAGTTTAGAAACAGAATACCGCACCTCCTTAAAGCAAAAAGCAGACGAGGAAGCGATCAATGTTTTTGCAGAAAATTTGCGTCAGTTACTATTAAGTGCACCTCTTGGTAGTAAAAAAATACTTGCTATTGATCCGGGATATAGAACAGGTTGTAAAGTAGTTTGCCTCGACGAAAAAGGGATGTTACAACAAACTGAGCTAATTTATATTCACGAAAATAATAGACTTGATCAAAGCGAACATACCATTCGAAGTTTGGTAAAAAGTTATGGTATAGAAGCTTTTGCTATTGGTGATGGAACAGCTGGTAGAGAAACAGAAATTTTTATTCAAAAATTACAATTAGGTTTACCCATTTATTTAGTAAATGAAGATGGAGCATCGGTGTATTCAGCATCAGAAACTGCAAGGGAAGAATTTCCGGACAAAGATGTTACAGTGAGAGGTTCGGTAAGTATTGGTAGACGACTTATGGATCCACTTGCAGAGCTTGTAAAAATTGATCCTAAAAGTTTAGGCGTAGGACAATACCAGCATGATGTAAATCAATTTCGATTAAAAGAGAGACTCGATCAAACCGTCATTAGTTGTGTAAACCAAGTAGGTGTGAATGTTAATACAGCGAGCAAGCATCTATTAAAATATGTGAGTGGTATTACTAGCCCCGTTGCTGAAAATATTATCAATTATAGAACAGAGATTGGTGGATTTACCAGCAGAGAACAATTAAAAAAAGTACCAAGGCTTGGCGATAAAGCTTATGAGCAATGTGCAGGATTTTTACGCATTGTAGAATCAGAAAATCCACTTGACGCAAGTGCGGTGCATCCAGAAGCTTATACTGTTGTAGCCGCCATTGCAAAGGATGCCAATATTCCAATACCCGCATTAATTGGAAACAATGAAGTAATTAAGGCGGTGGATGTAAAAAAATATATTTCAGAAACATTTGGTGAACATACCATCAAGGATATTTTAAATGAACTGAATAAACCAGGCCTCGATCCACGTAAAGAAATTGAGCAGTTTAGTTTTGCCAATATTTATAAAATTGAAGACGTACAAGTGGGCATGATCGTTCCTGGTCAAGTAACCAATATCACAAGATTTGGGGCCTTTGTAGATATTGGTGTAAAGCAAGATGGGCTAGTACATGTGAGTGAAATTGCACACCAATACATTACAGATCCCTCCGAATTTTTAAAACTTGGTCAAAAAGTGCAGGTTAAAGTAACGGAAATAGACATAGCACGTAAACGTATTGCACTGTCTATCAAGCAAACCTCGGATGCGCCTGCTAAAACAGCATCTAGTAGACCAGTAGTTTCAAAACCTGCTCCCAATGAGGACTTATCCTCCCTCAGTGTTAACGATGCGCTTCAGGCACTTAAAAAACGTTTTGGCAAATAGGAAATTCTTATATTTAACACCCAAATCATTAAAATACACCCTATGCGAAAAATCTATCTTTTATGTAGCGGCCTCTTTTTGTTTGTATTTGTACATGCACAAAAAAATGCAGCAAAAGACAGTACTATTTATACAAGCTATAAAGACCTTCCTCTTAAAGCAGAACGTACCATCAACTTTGATACCAAAGAAGGTACTTTCATGAGTTTGGATATATCGCCCGATGGCAAAACAATTGCCTTTGATATGATGGGTGATATTTATACGGTTCCAATGCAGGGCGGCAAGGCCAAACAAATTACAAAGGGCTTGTCATTTGATGCGCATCCTAGATTTAGTCCCGACGGAAAAAAATTATTATTCACCAGTGATAGAAGTGGTGCCGATAATATTTGGATACTCGATTTTGAAAAGCAAGACACTATTCAATTAACGAAAACCAATGTGGATGATTATGTAAACGCTATTTGGACACCTGATGGTAAATACATTATTGCTGCAAGGGGTAGAAGAACCCCAAGACTTTGGATGTATAATGTTGATGGTGGTGGAGGAATTCAACTCAACGATCAACCTGGTAATTTAAAAACCATTGACCCAAGCATTAGTGCCGATGGTAAATTGGTGTATTACAGTCAGCGCAATGGTTCATGGAATTACAACGCGCTTCTTCCTCAATATCAAATTGGTGTTTACAATAAAGAAAAAGGAGAATTCAATACCATTACCTCTCGTTATGGTTCTGCGTTCACACCTACGTTAAGTAAGGACGGAAAATGGATGGTGTATGGTTCTCGATACCAAGATAAAACAGGGCTTGTATTACGTAACTTATTAAATGGAGATGAAAAATGGTTGGCTTATCCGGTACAAAGAGATGATCAGGAAAGTATTGCACCGCTTGGCGTCTTACCAGGTATGAGTTTTACACCAGATAGTAAATATGTATTAGCTAGTTATGGTGGTAAAATTTGGAAATTATCAGTAGCAGAAGAAGCACCTTCAGAAATTGCTTTTGAAGCAGCTGTAAATTTAGAAGTAGGGCCACGTTTATATTTTAACTACCCGGTTAAAGACACGGCCTTTGCATTAGGCTCTCAAATTAGAGATGCAGTGCCTAGTCCAGACGGATCTAAACTTGCATTTACGTCACTCAACCGTTTGTATGTAATGGATTATCCAAACGGAACACCTAAGCGTTTAACCAATCATAATTTTGTAGAAGCGATGCCAGCATGGAGTCCTAATGGTCAATCGTTGGCATTTGTAACATGGAATGATACCGATGGTGGAAATTTATACACGGTTAATGCAGATGGGTCTTCAATTAAAAAATTAAGTAACGAGTCTGCGTATTATGCTCAACCTGCTTGGAGTTACAATAACCGTATCGCTTATTTTAAAGCGCCAAACCGTATTTTTAAAGAAGCCGAATCTCCATCTTACAATGGATCAGAAGCAAAAATGAATTGGATTGAGCCTACTGGTGGCGAAGAACATTTTATTGATTTTGCAAATGGAAGAGGCAACATTCATTTCACCACCAATACCGAACGCGTATTTTTAAATGGTGGCGGCGGAAGTTTGTTATCTATTAGATGGGATGGTACCGATTCTAAAACACATGCACGTGTTTCTGGTATTACCACTTATGGTTCGGTAGCTGATGCCGATCATGATTATGTAATGGGAAAGAGTAGGTCTAATTTAGATCCAATTAATAATTGCATGTTACCAGAATCGGCGGGTGAAAAAGAGCCTCAACAAATGCCAAGTTCTGCGGATATCATTTTAATGGCACCAAAAGGAGATCTTGCGCTTGCGCAGGTTAACAACAACGTTTATGTTGTTACGATTCCAGAAGCAGGCAAAACCCCTTCAATATCTGTGGCTTCACCACAAAATAGTAGTTTCCCATCTCGTCAATTAACCGAGATAGGCGGTGAGTTTCCAGCTTGGGAGGCCAATGGTAAAAAAGCACATTGGAGTTTAGGTAATGGCCACTGGGTATATGATGTAGAGCGTGCTAAGTTTGTAGAAGACTCTGTTAAAACAGCAAAGAAATTAGAAACTAAACGAATTTCTGATAGTACCGCTGCATTAAAACTTGCTGGCCCTGCTGCTAAAAAAATGGCAGATTCACTAGCAACTATTGCAAAAGCAGATACTTTAAAAGTAAAAGCAGATAGTATCTACAACGCAGAGTTAAAGAAAAAAGAAAAATACAGTCCTTCTGAAACGCAGGTAAAAGTATATTATCAAAAAGATATTCCTACTGGAACACTTCTTTTAAAAAATGCTAGAATTATTACTATGCGTGGTGATGAAGTGATTGAACGCGGTGATATCCTCATTGTAAATAACCGTATACAACAGGTGGGTAAATCTGGAAATATGAAAGTACCAGCAGGTATTAAAACCATTGATTGTGCAGGCAAAACCATTACACCTGGTTTTGTAGATACCCATTCGCATATGTGGCCTTTTTGGGGATTACACAAAAATAATGTTTGGTTGTATGCTGCTAACCTAGCATATGGCGTAACCACAACACGTGACCCACAAACGGCTACCACCGATGTATTAACTTATGGTGACATGGTGGATGCAGGACAAATTCCTGGCCCAAGAATTTATAGTACTGGCCCTGGTGTTGGATACTGGATGTACAATTTACAGAGCTATGATCAAACTAAAAAAGTATTAGAGCAGTACAGTAAATACTACAAAACACAGTACATTAAAATGTACCTAACTGGTAATAGACAAACACGTCAATGGATTATTATGGCGTCTAAAGATCAAAAGTTAATGCCAACCACCGAGGGTGGCCTTGATTTTAAATTAAACATGACGCATATGCTAGATGGATATCCTGGTATGGAACACTCATTACCAATTTATCCTTTATACAAAGACGTTACCAAGTCTTTTGCTACTAGTAAAATAACTTTAACGCCAACATTAATTGTTGCGTATGGTGGCCCTTGGGCAGAAAACTTTTACTACACTACCGAAAGTCCTTTACACGATCCAAAGCTTAACAGATTTACCCCTTACGAGGAGCTCAATCAAAAAGCTGCAAGAAGAGCGGGTAGTTTAGGTGGTTGGTTTACACCAGAAGACCATGTATTTCAAAAACATGCCGAAGGTTTAAAAAGCATTGTTGATCAGGATGGTTTAGTAGGCGTAGGTAGCCACGGACAATTACAAGGTCTTGGATACCACTGGGAGCTTTGGAGTATTGCTAGTGGTGGTATGAAAGAACATCATGCGCTTAAAACAGCTACTATACTGGGTGCAGAGGCACTTGGTTTAGATAAAGATTTAGGAAGTATTGAATCTGGCAAACTTGCCGATTTAGTAATCATGAATGATAACCCACTCGTTAACATTAGAAATACCAACAAAATCAAATACGTACTCAAAAATGGTCGTTTATATGATGGTAATACACTTGATGAAGTGTACCCGAATGCTAAAAAGTTAGATATCAGTTCTTGGACGAAACCAGCGCCTGTTGTAAATACACCGGTGAAGCAATAGTAACTTATGCGTTACAATAAAAAGGCGGCATCAATATTGGTGCCGCCTTTTTTTATGTAATAGTTGAATTAAAATTTTGGATGAATACCCGTGTAGTTATGTGGCGTAATCTTTTTTAAGGCTGCTTTAATAGCCGCACTTACTTTTAATTTACCAATAAATGCATGAATCGATTTTTTATCGATACTATTATTACCCCTGGTTAAATCCTTTAATGCTTCATAGGGGTTAGGGTAGTTTTCTCTACGTAAAATGGTTTGAATTGCTTCTGCAACAACCGCCCAATTATTTTCTAAATCTGATTTTAATTTTACTTCGTTAAGAACAAGTTTGCCAAGTCCTTTTTCGATAGATTTTATAGCAATGGTCATATGTGCCACAGGTGTTCCTATATTACGTAACACGGTAGAATCTGTTAAATCTCTTTGAAGTCTACTAACGGGTAGTTTAGCGGAAAGATGCTCTAATAGGGCATTGGCCATACCCAAATTGCCTTCTGCATTTTCAAAATCGATAGGGTTTACTTTATGCGGCATGGCACTGGATCCTACTTCACCTTTTTTTGTTTTTTGCTTAAAATAATCCAAAGAAATATAAGTCCAAATGTCTCTAGACATATCTATTAGTATATTATTAATGCGTTTTAGATTGTCAAAATGAGCAGCAAAATAATCATAATGCTCAATTTGTGTGGTAAACTGCATGCGTTGTAGGCCAAGTCTATCTTCTACAAATTCGTTACCTAGTTCTACCCAATTTCTTTTTGGAAAAGCAATATGGTGTGCATTAAAATTTCCGGTAGCACCACCAAATTTTGCAGCATATGGTATGTTCAAAAACAGCGCAATTTGATTGTGTAAACGCTCAACAAATACCATAAACTCTTTACCTAATTTAGTAGGAGAGGCAGGCTGTCCATGTGTTCTAGCAAGTAACGGAATATCTTTCCAGCTAACAGCCAGACTTTGAATATGCTGCATTAAATTAATAAGGGCAGGCAAGTAATCAAATTCCATGCTATTTTTCCAGCTCAATGGAATGGCGGTATTATTAATGTCTTGAGAGGTTAAGCCAAAATGAATCCACTCTTTTAATGCACTACAATTTGCTTTATCAAGTTGGATTTTTAAAAAATATTCTACCGCTTTAACATCGTGGTTGGTAGTGGCTTCAATTTCTTTGATGGTTTTTGCGTCAGCTTCACTAAAATTATCTTTTAGATCTAGTAAAAAAGTTTTTGCTTTTGCAGGGAGCTTGAAAAACTTTTTATCGGCTAAAAAAATGAAATAATCAATTTCAACAATAACCCTGTATTTAATCAGCGCAAATTCAGAAAAATATTCGTCTAATTGTTGCACTTGTTTTCTGTAACGGCCATCAATGGGCGAAATAGCTGTTAATTGACTTAATTCCATAATTTGATATCGATTAATGGGTAATTATTGTTTCTTTGCATGCAAATCTACTTCAATTGAGCAAAAAAATACGTGTTGGGGCTGTAAGTTATTTAAATACAAAGCCATTACTCTTTGGTTTACAGCAACATGCCGTATATGAAAGCATTGAATTAATTGAAGATTATCCAGCCAATTTAGCCAAAGCTTTACAAGATAATACCATTGATATTGGACTTGTACCTGTGGCGGTAATCCCTGGTTTGCCAGATCCCAATATCATTTCAGATTATTGCATTGGGGCTACTGGGCCTGTTGCTTCGGTATGTATATTTAGCCAGGTTCCAATGGAATCTATCACATCCGTGTACCTCGATTATCAAAGTAAAACCTCCGTTAATTTGGCCCGGATTTTATTAAAAGAGTATTGGAAACAAGATGTACTGCTACTAGAAGCACCTTCCAATTTTATGGATTTAATTGAAGGCACAACCGCTGCTGTAATAATAGGAGATAGAGCGCTTGAAAAATACAATAGTTATCCTTTTCGGTATGATTTAGCAGAAGCCTGGATAAACTACACGGGTAAGCCTTTTGTATTTGCAACATGGGTATCCAATAAGCAACTTGATGCAGGTTTTATTGCTTCGTTTAATGAAGCCAATGGCCTTGGACTTAAAAATATTGATACAGTCGTTGATATGCTCTCACGCACAAATAACAGCTACGATTTACATACTTATTTTACAAAAAATATCAGCTATACCTTAGATGCTGCTAAAAAAGAGGGGATGGCACATTTTTTATCTTTACTATAAAAGCTTCTAACTATTTATAGTTTTTTGTGATTCGATTTTTTACAAATTTCCAGATATACTGAAATGATACCCGGTTTTCGGTGTAAATAACTTCTTTGTTATGAATGAGCGTTTTTAAGTTATCGAGGTACCAATCTTTGTGCTTGTCTACAATGTAATTGATAAGCACTGCTCTGTTAGGTATGGTGTCGTTGGCGAGGGTAGATTTATTCGTTTGTCTGTAAAATAATAAGTGCTCTGGAATCACATGTACATTCCAGTTTTTTTGGGCAATTCGGATATAAAATTCCCAATCTTCGTAACCCATTTTCATGACTTCATCGTATCCGCCAACTTCATCCCACACTGTTTTTTTTACCATGGCACAGGCAGGACATTGATTGGAAAATAAAAAGTTAGCAGCAGTACCACCTCTTGGTTTTGAACTACCCGTTTTGTTTCCAAAAAAACGGATATAACTCGTTACCACAGCAGTTTGTGGCTCTTTTTCAAATACGGCCAATGCCTTTTCAAAAAAAGTAGGATCAAAATAATCATCGGCGTCTATCGCAGCTATAAATTGTCCTTTGGCGTGTTTAGCACCGGTATTTCTAGCAGCAGACATGCGCGCATTGGCCTGATGAATAACCTGTATTTGCGGGTCATTAGATAAAGTATCTAAATAGGTAATAGTAGCCTCGTCGGTAGAGCCGTCATTGACCACAATAATTTCAAAATTGGTGAAGGTTTGCTTTTTTAATCTAGCAATGGTTTCAGGTAAATATTTACCATCATTATAGCAAGGAATAACAACACTAATATGTGGATTTGTCATGTTTGATAAATTTACCTGTAACAAAATATATTAAGTTGAACATCGTAGATGGTGCCTGTTTGTTTTTGAAAAAAAGGCATGTCTAAATTATCGGCAGCCATTTTAATATAGGTGTTAAAGCCTGCATTTGAAACAATACGCAAAATGGTTTCAAGTTTATACGTATCTGATGCTAATCCATGGTATTCGATAAACAAATGCTCCACTTTATGCAGTTCCTTTGCGATATCTTGTACAACAGGATATTCGGCACCTTCAATATCAATTTTTAATAAATCGATTTGCGTATGCTCGGCTAAAATAGCAGCTAATTTTACAGTAGGAACTTGAAAACTACTATTCCCAGTTACATCTATGCTACTGGCTTCTGACCCTTTATTATCAAATGAAATGGTTCCGTTTTCTGTCCAAACAGCAGCTCTATGAAGTGTATAATTACTTATATTATTTTGAGCCATATTTTTTTCAAAGATGTCTGCTAAACTCTGATCTGGTTCAAAAGCAATAAGTGTAGACCCTGGATAAACCTTTTTAAAATACAAACTACTAATACCAATATTAGCACCACAATCTATAATTACAGGATTTGTACGATTTGATTCAAAACGGTATATTTCACATACAAATATTTCATTATACGTTTTTAATAATTCGTATGGTCTTTTATATAAAACAGAAATAGGTCCAAGGTTTCTTAATTTAAGGGTTGTATCATCTTCATGTTTGATGATTTTACCTGTAAACCAAGGGATAGGTGCAAACCTAGTGTCAAGCACTTGACCTTTGAGGTTTTTTCTAATGCCTTGCAGTATATTTGTAATCAAGCCCATAATTAAGATCAATTAATGAATCAACCACTTGTATCAATATGTATTCCAGCCTATAAAAAGCCAGAATATGTTGTTCGTTGCATTGAATCGGTACTCAAGCAAACCTACAAGCAGGTTGAAATTGTCATTTCTGACGATTCTCCCAACCAGGATATAAAATTAGCAATAGAATCTTACAATTCTAGTATCTCTATTAAATATTATCATAACCTTCCAGCATTAAAAAGCCCAATTAATTGGAACAACGCACTTAATAAAGCGAGTGGTAGTTTTTATATGCTCATGCATCAAGATGATTGGTTTGAAACAGATACTGCTATTGAAACCTATATAAAGACCTTTGAGGCAAACCCACATATAGATTTTGTTTTTTGTAGAAATACGGCCATTCAACCGGATGGTCAGGTTTTAAGGTTACAAGCAATACCATCCTTGCTGGCAAATATGCAAAAGCATCCCAATCATTTGGTAAGAGCCAATGTTATTGGACCACCTAGTAATACCATGTTACGTAGTAATGTAACTATTAGGTATGATGAGGCGTATATTTGGCTTGTTGATGTTGATTATTATGTTCAGTTATTAGAAGCTGGGCATGGCTATAAATACCTCGATGCACATTTAGTAAGCATTGGACTCCATGAAGATCAAACAACCGTTTTTTGCCGAAACAATGAAGACGTTATTATTAAAGAAAATATTTGGTTTGCAACCAAAATTGGGAACAAGGCATTTAAGGATATTCTTATTTATGACTACTTCTGGCGCCTGCTTCGAAATTATAAAATTCGTTCTGTAAACGATATAACTATTGCAGGTGTGCATGAACAAAGTATTTTGCCTGTGATACATCATATGCTTGGGCTACAACAAAATATTCCATTATCCATTTTAAAAATGGGTATCATTTCCAAGACACTTATGTTTTTTAATTATTTGCTAAAACCCAATTATTAAAAAACAATGCTCTCTGTTGTAATAGTAAACTATCATTCTAGGCTTTGGCTAACAAAGCTTTTTGCTTCTGTTGAGCAGTTGTATGCTGCTGAAAATATAGAATGGATCGTAGTGAACAACGCATCTGACCCAAGCGATAAACAAGCGCTGCTCAATCAGTTTTCGTTTATTTCTTGGCTTGAAATGGGCTACAATGCTGGTTTTGCAAGGGCATGCAACAAGGGAATTACTGCTTCAAAAGGTGACACTGTTTTACTTTTAAACCCGGACACTTATTTTACAGACAACAGTTTAGTTACATGTTACAATCATCTAAAAGCAAGTAGGGCTGTGGCCTCTGGTGTTCAACTATACACCCCAGATGGTCTTCCGCAGTACAGCGCTTCACATTTTATGCGTGGCGGATTAAACTATTTATTAAAAATTCCTATTTGGGGTTCAATCCTTAAAAAAATCGGTTCTAGTGCACATGTAACTAAACCTAGTTTAGATAAAGCCGTTGGAACGCAGCAGGTTGGCTGGATTTCTGGTGCTTTTTTAATGGTCAAAAAAGAGGCGATTGATAAAGTAGGGATGCTTGATGAATCGTTTTTTTTATATGGTGAAGAAGTTGAGTGGTGCCACAGACTTGGTAAAATTGGATTCCTAGAACTTTATGGAAACTTAAGCGTGGTGCATTTAGAAGGTGTAAATATTTCAAATGCAAGTGGTAGTGCGGTCAATGATTACAACCATGTATTTGATAAAAAAGGCTTGCAACTCATGGTATCCAATCATTTATTGGTGCGTAAGGTTTACGGAATACATTGGTGTTTATTTCATTACCTCAATTACATGTGGGGTGCGATTATTTGCCTTATCGCAAATCCAATAAACCAGAAAAAAAATGCAATACAGTTTATGGGTAATTGTTTGCGTTTAACTACCTGGATGCCTGCTATACTTTTGAATGTAAAAAAGCTATACAAAGTTTTATAGACATTAAAGTCCAATAAGGCCTTTTAAAGTATCAATTCTAAATTTTACAATGGGCCAAAATTGTTGTGGCTTTCCTTTAATGGTATATCCAAGCCCTAATACAATAGCTGCGCCTAATTTGATTAAATATTCAATAATCTTTTTAACATAACTGATCGTGCCAATGGACAGCGTTCTGGTTTTTTCGCCACGGCCCATACCACTTGCAACATTGTATAAATAGGTAGGGGTTAATTTTTTAGTTTCTACAATATGATGCACAACAATCGAAGGATCATAATAGATAGTATGCCCAAGTTCCATAATGTTGTAAAAAAGGGCTTTTCCCTCGCCACCTATTCTTACTGTTCCAACCACTCCGGGAAGTGCTTCATTAAAACCACCCACCTTGTCGTAAACATCTTTTCTGACAATCATATTTGATTCGAGCGGGTATTTGCCATTTTTAAAAGCGGTATAGGTTTCGCTGTAATGGAAATGACCCACCATCGACGATACATAATAACTCATCCAACTAGGTTCGTGTGGTAAATACTTTGGAATAATTCGCCCACCAAATCCAACACGATCCGGATATGAAGCAATATGCTTTAAAATATTTTGTACAAAATCTGGAAAAGCCACAGCATCATCATCCATAAAACAAAGCCACTCACCAGTTGCTAATTTGGCGCCTGTGTTACGGGCATAGGAGGCTCCTTGTTTAGTTTCGGAGGTAATCATAAAATTACCATGCGGATGTGCAGCTCTCCAATCATTCGCAATTTGCAAGCTGTTATCAGTTGAGTTGTTGTCTACAAAAACTACCTCAAAATCATTTAAGTTGGCATTACCCGCATATAAACTACCGAGTGCACCAGTAATATAACTAGCCCTATTATAACTACAAATGACAATTGATAACATTAATCTTTTTTAGACCTTATATAAAATACAATCGATCCAATTGCTAATAACCAAACCAGTGATACAGCACCTAAGCCTAATTTATTTGCTAAAATAACTTCTGTTGGTTGAAACTTGAAAGTGATTGTATGTGAACCTGCTGGAACTTCGATGGTTCTTAGCACATAGTTACATTTATAAATAGGGGTCTCTTTATCATCAATAAATGCTTTCCAACCATAGGTGTAATAGATTTCACTAAATACCGCTAACTGTTTGGTGCTAGAAGTACTAGCATATTCCATTTGGTCATTTTGCTTGCGTACTAATTTGATGCTCGCCAAACTATCTTTTGCATACACGGTATCTAATTTCCAATCCTGCTTTTCAACGACCGCTTGTGAAGACGGATCAAAGCTTGTGATTGCTTTCATAACAGCAGCAGCATCCTGTTGTAAAGAAACGCGCTGCACAAACCAAGCATTTCCAAGTGCACCAGGATTTGCAATGGTATCTTTATTAATATCTCCCTGAATAAAATACTTGGTATTGAGCATATTAGCAGTAGGCATACAATTTGGAAAATTGTACCACTGATTTTCAATTAAATCCTGATAAATACTAAGCTTAGCTGGATGGTAACCACCAACACTATGATGGAAATATGAATTTAATGCACCTCCATTAAAAGCTGCTTGGATACCGCCACGAAGGTCTAAAACCCGGTAATAACTAGTATCTTTTAATAAGGCAGCATCGGTAGGAGAAGGGTTAAAATTAGCTTCCGCTTCGATGGGATCTGAAAAATTAGACGCATTAAAATATTGTAAGTCTACTTTGAATAAGTCAAATAGTGCAACAAATCCAACAGCAATAATGAAAATAGTTTTTGAAATAAACTTTTTATAATATAAAAATATGGCTACAAATAAAACGGCTGCAAGTCCAAGAGATTTAAACAAGTCGGAAGAGAACATGGCTTGTCTATCGGCAGCTAAACCATCTACTAAACTAGCAACTGGTGCTTCAAAAGCAGCGCGCTGATTTGGATCAGGAATTTGTTGCACCTGTTTAATTAAATCAGCTTCTGAAGTACTTTTAAAATTTTGAGTGGCATAAAAATAAAAAGCCAATACAAAAAGGGCACCAGTAATATACAGTGCTGGTTTTATTTTTTGTAAAAATGATTCTTTATTTTCTTCAAATTTATGCACAATTTCTTGTGCACTTAAAACCGCCATCATACCAAGTAATAAAGTAGGAATCACCATAATCATACTTGGTGCTCTAAACTTATTATAAAATGGCAAATGGTCTAACATAAACACGTTAAAGCTTTCGAAGTATAAACCATAAGACAATAAAAGTGATAGAACAATAGCCGCGCCCATCCAGTAGCGGTGCTTGATATTTTTAAACCCAAAACCAATAAGTGCGATTAAGCCAAATAAGAATCCAATGTAGGGAGGGCCCGCAGTATAACCAATGCCTCCCCAATAAAAACGGATATAGCCTTGTAATTGCTGCGCAACCTCTTGCGGCATACTTTGTAAAGCTTCAATAGCTTTTGAGCCTGCTGGATCAATATTATTAGGATCACTACCGCCACCATAAATATTAGGGAATAGGAGTGTTAATGGTTCTGGCTTAAGCATGCTATAATCAAGTGCATATGCTTTACTTAATCCTTCGGTAGATTTTGTGCCATCTGCTTTTGCAAGAACAGAACCACCTCTAATGGACGCTTTTCCATAGTTATAGGTACTAAATAACATGGGAGCGTTACTTAAAATACCTAGTAATATTACAATTGCAGCACCTGCAAAACATTGTACAATGGATTTGTAGGATTTTGCTTGAATCCAAATAATCAAATAATATACCGACATAAATCCTGCTATTATAAAAGTATAATATGCAATTTGAAGGTGGTTACATCCAAATAGTTCGGTACTCGCAATGGCGAGTAAAATAAGTCCAATTAAAAATTTACGCTCATAAACAAGTAAGAGTGAGCCAATAAAAAATGGCATATACGCAATAGCATGTAATTTGGTAATATGCCCAACGATTGCAATAATTGGATTATAAGTAGCAAAACCATATCCAAGGGCCCCAACAATTCCAATTAAAAAATGGACCCCTAATACCTGCGATAAAAAGTAAAACGCAAGACAAGCCAAGAAAAAATAACCCATGGGTTCAGGAAGACCCAATTGAAATAAAGCATCTAACTTACCAAGCGAAAATGCAAAAGGAATAATGCCCGTAATTTGATACGCTGGCATTCCAGCAAACATGCCATTTGTCCAATACGGAAGAGAGCCTGTTACTTCTTTACTTTTGAGTGCATCTTGTGCCATTCCCTTCCACTGCACCACATCTGATTGTTGTAATACTTTCCCTTGTAAAATAGGTTTACAATAAAGGGCGGCTACGATTAAAAATATACCAACTGCAATAAGATGCGGAATTATTGATTTCAGGTTCAACTGCTTCATGTATGTAGATTTTCAGTTCCTACAAACCTAACAAAATTTTACTTTAAAAACCCTTTCAAACCTTCAAAATAAAGAACTTACACGTATTTTTAAGGTATTATTCAAAACATGAAAAAATACCAATTCTATTCTAAAATTACATTTATTTGTAATATATTGTTTTGTATCTGTTTATATGTAAGAGCTGTAAAAATTGGAACTGATGCGAATGATATGTTACTTCCATTTAGTTCAGCAATTGTTATTCTAGGTTGGTTTGTTGCACCGGTGCTCACAGCTATTGAAAACATTTACTTGTTTTGGTTGTTTATTAGAAAACAAGAATCGGGTCTACCTCCTTGGAGAATAGTAGTTACCGTACTCTTTTTAACTGCTCAAATATTTGTTCATTTTATAATGCCTGCATGATTCATTCTATTTTAAAAGACAAGCCAACCAAATTATTTATAAGTATTGCTGCTTTTTTTGTAGCCAATGCGCTGATTGCCGAATGTATTGGAGGTAAAATATTTTCGCTAGAAAAAGTGTTTGGTATGGCACCTTCCAACTTTAATATATTTGGTCAATCTGGTTTAGCTTTTAATTTAACCTGCGGTGTACTATTATGGCCACTTGAATTTATTGTTACTGACATTGTTAATGAATATTACGGCCCAAAAGCAGTGAAGCGCATTAGCTACACAGCAGTAGTGCTCATCATTTATGCGTTTATCATGTTTTATGGAGCTATGCAGGTAGCACCCGCCGATTTTTGGATTACTTCTAAACAAACAGAGGGTATTGATAATATGCAAACAGCGTTTAGTGGCATATTTGGACAGGGCATGTGGATTATCATGGGAAGTATTACAGCATTTTTAGTAAGCCAGCTTATTGATGTTACTGTTTTTCATAAAATTAAAAAAATGACAGGCGAAAAGTGGGTTTGGCTTCGTGCAACCGGATCCACGGTGGTATCGCAACTAGTAGATAGTTTTATTGTTTTGTTTATTGCTTTTAAAATTGGCAACGGCTGGACATGGCAATTGGTGCTTGCGATTTGTTTAATAAATTATGCCTATAAATTTACAATGGCCATTGTATTAACACCACTCATATACATTATCGAAAAACAAATTGATCATTACCTAGGACATGACACCGCTCAAAAAATGAAAAGAGCAGCCATGGGTATAGAAAACGAATAGGATTAGATTGTTTGTAATATTTTATGAATTACAATTTTGTCAATAGGGAGGCTCATTGCCTCTTCAGATAATTCGTTTAGCGCAATCCATCTTGTATGCTCTGCTTGTCCATTTTTATCTGCAATTTCTTCTGGCTTAAAATCAAAAGCAGATGACCTTGTTTGAAGTGGGGTTAAACTAATAGGATTCACACGGTAGTATATAGACAATATTTGGTCACCTGCCCTAAATGCAGATGGCTGATAAAAATCGGTGGTGTAAATGTGTTCTTCAACCGTAACATCAAGTCCGGTTTCTTCTTTAAATTCCCTGACTAAACAATCACGGGTGCCTTCACCAAATTCGAGGCCACCTCCTGGTAATTTTGTAAAATAATCACCTCTAATAAATTCATCACTCACTAATAATCCATGAGCTGGATCAATTAAAATACCGTATACACGAACTGTAATGTGAGACATCTTAAAACCATTTCTTTTTCATAAAATACCAACTAATAATACCAGCAATACCTAACGACAAACCAATAGGTATATAAAAGGAGTAGGGGTTGTGGGCGCCCGGTATGTGGTCTACATTCATCCCATATATACTTGCAACCATTACGGGGAGTGATAAAATGATGGTGATGGACGTTAAGCGTTTCATCACATTGTTTAGGTTATTGCTAATGATGCTTGCAAAGGCATCAAGGGTACTAGTTAATATATTGGTATAAATATTGGCCATTTCAAGCGCCTGGCTGGTATCTACAATGAGGTCATTTAAAAATTCACGTTCCTCTTCATTGAGTCCTAAAAAATTGGTACGCTCTAATTTCATCATAAGCATTTCATTGCTTCGAAGCGCTGTAACAAAGTACACTAAGCTTTTTTGGATTCGCATTAGGTTCAGTAAATCAACATTACTATTACTCTGATATAAGCTAGATTCGTATTGGTTACGTCTAATATTAATTTCCTTCAAAAATTCCATAAAGTTTTGAACTACTTTCTCAAAAACTTTAAGGATCATCATATTCTTTTTATCTGGATGTCTTTTTTGGAATGAATTTAAAAACTTATTAATAGCGCCATTATCAAACGAATTAACAGTAATAATTTGCGTATGGGTTAATATGATACAAATAGGGATAGTAATATAAAAGGCGTCACTATCATTGAACGAATTATTTTCTGTGGGTGTTTTAATAACCACAAACTTTACATTATTTTCTATTTCATAACGTGGCCTTTCATCTATGTCTAAGGAGTCTCTTAAAAATTCAATAGGGATATCTAATGATTCACTTAACTCAATAAATTCTTCTTCCTTAAATGGGGGAACTAGGTTAACCCAAACACCAGTATCAGGCCTGTCAATTTCTACCGTTTGACCTTCTATATTTTTGAAATACTGAATCATGATAATTTGTTAAATATTAAATTATTATTTGTCCCTCATACACAAATGATGCAGGTCCACATAACCAAACATCCGTAAAATGCTGCGCATCTATTTTATTGAATTTTATCAGAAGACTGCCACCAAGCGTTCTAATTTTTGTTTCTTGATGACCAGCATTGTTAGCACTCATTGCAATAGCAGCAGCAGTTACACCAGTGCCACAGCTAAATGTTTCATTTTCTACGCCACGTTCATAGGTTCGAACAAACAACTCGTTATCATTCCATTCTACAAAGTTTACATTAATACCCCTTTGGCTATACGTATCGTTGTAGCGGATATTTTTTCCTTCTGTAAAAACGTCATACTTTGAAAGACCTGATACCTGTTTAATATAATGTGGCGAGCCTGTATTTAAAACAGTTGCTTCATTTGTAAACGCAACTTCATGCACATCTATCATTTTTAATTGTATCCATCCATTTGCATCAATAATTGCTTCGTGTTCACCATCTGATGCTACAAAAGAATACGTATTTGGTTGTATTCCCTGATCAAAAGCGAATTTTGTTAAACACCTGCCGCCATTGCCACACATGGTTCCCAGAGCACCGTCGGCATTATAGTAAACCATTTCAAAATCATAGTTATCATGCTTGTTTAAAAGCATGAGGCCGTCTGCTCCAACTCCAAAACGTCGATCGCACAATAAGGCAACTTGCTCCTTCGATAATTGAATTAGACCATCTCTATTATCAACTATCACAAAATCGTTTCCTGTACCTTGGTATTTAAAAAAATGTAACAACATATTTAAAGAGTTGAAATAATATCAAGTGATTGTTTGATTAAATTTTCTACTGCTGCATTTCCATCTTTACTAAAAGTTTGAGATACTCTATTGGCTACAATAGCACTTAAACTTAAACATTGATGACCTTGCAATTTACCCAATCCATATATGGCACTTGTTTCCATTTCAAAATTGGTAATTTTATGCGGGCCGTAATTAAAGGTTGTTAATTGATCAATTAGTTCCGTATGCATAAGTGGTAAACGAAGCACCCTGCCTTGCGGACCATAAAATCCTGGACAAGTTACTGTTATTCCCTGATGATAGCCTGTTACGAAATGTTTAAGTAATTTAACACTCGCGCCAGTTATATAAGGCCCAGAAAATGATTTATTAAGCGTGATTTGATCTTCAAATGCTTTTAATATTTGAGCTTCTTCACCATTGTTTTGGTGTTTGTAAAAATGAAGTAAATTATCAATACCAAGTCCATGCGTACTAGCCACAAAACTATCCACAGGAATATCAGCTTGCAAAGAACCTGAAGTACCCAGTCTAATTATTTGAAGGGTGGTTAATGTGTTTTTAATGGTTCTGGTTTCAAAATCAATATTTACGAGCGCATCTAGTTCATTTAATACAATGTCTATATTATCAGGTCCAATACCAGTAGAAACCACCGATATTCTTTTATTGCCAATAAAGCCAGTATGGGTAATAAACTCGCGGTGCTTGCTTGTATGCTCCATACGGTCAAAGTATTTGCTTACTTCTGATACCCTGTCTGGATCTCCAACCGTTAACACAGTGGTGCCTAATTCTTCGGGGCGCAGATCTAAATGATATACAGCGCCTCTATTATTGATGATAAGTTCACTTTCTGCAATTCTTTGCATTTGAGTTATTTTTTAGCAAATTTCGGGTATTCAGATTTAGAATTTTGATTTTCCTTTCTTTGCTTTATTTTCGCAGTCCAATAAATGGTCCTGTGGCCGAGTGGCTAGGCAGAGCTCTGCAAAAGCTTCCACAGCGGTTCGAATCCGCTCGGGACCTCAAAACCCATTAAAATAGCTCCTTTTGGAGCTATTTTTTCTTAATTTTAACCGAATAAAGCCATGAAATACACGCAAACAATTGGAATTATCGCCGCTTTGATCGTGCTAGTTTGTTCCTTTTTGCCCTGGGTTATCGTGGTTTCTGAACATATAACCATTTCGGGATTTGACACCAAAGGAACCCGTTTTGGCAAACCAGGGCTATTTTTAAACTTTTTTACGATTATTTCGATCATTTTGTTTTTGATTCCTGCCATTTGGGCCAAGCGTACCAATATTTTTATTGGTGCCATCGTGTTCTCTTGGAGTATTAGAAATTATATTTTAGTTTCAACCTGTTTAATGGGAGAATGTCCTGAAAAACAACCCGCACTATATACATTAGTTGTAGCAAGTGGCGTTGTGATGCTTATGACTTTACTTCCTAAATTAAATAGTACTAAAAAGTAACCATTGTCAAGCAGTACCGTAGCCATCGTAATTTTAAATTTTAATGGTAAAAAGCATCTAGAAACTTTTTTGCCATCTGTATTAAATACGGCGTACGGTCATGCGAAAATTATTATAGCAGACAATGGATCTACCGATGATTCTCTGTCTTTTATTGCATCTAATTATCCAGGTATTACTTGTTTACAAAGAAGTACCAACGAAGGCTTTGCAGGTGGATATAATTGGGCGTTATCACTTGTTAACGCCGATTATTATGTGCTTTTAAATTCTGATGTAGAGGTAACACCTAATTGGCTAGAACCTATGGTATCATTACTTGATAATAATCTACACATAGCCGCTTGTCAACCTAAAATACTGTCCTATACCAATAAGGAATGTTTCGAATACGCGGGCGCGTCAGGTGGATGGATTGATGCCCTGGGCTATCCATTTTCTAAAGGAAGAATATTTGATGTTTGTGAAAAAGACAACGGTCAATATAATGATTGTGAACCTATTTTTTGGGCTACCGGAGCTTCCTTATTTATAAGGGCAAGTTGTTTTAAACAAGTAGGAGGGCTCGATGAAAGTTTTTTTGCCCATCAAGAAGAAATTGATCTATGTTGGAGACTACAAAGAGCGGGTTATGCTATCATGAGTTGCCCATCTGCTGTCGTTTATCATGTAGGAGGAGGCACATTACCAAGGGGTGGCAGAAAAGTATTTTTAAATTTCAGAAACAACCTTTTGATGCTCGGCAAAAATTTACCTGTATCGGAATTGATTTGGAAAATCCCTGCTAGATTTTGCTTGGATGCAATATCGGCATGGAAAGGCGTGTTTCAAGGAGATTTTTCTTTCTTTTATGCAATTGTTAAAGCGCATATGTCGGTGATGTCTATATGGACAAAACAACTACTTAAAGGAGCGCAAAAAAGGGATTTGATGTCCAAAAAACCAATGAGCAGCTTGACTGGTGTGTTTAACGGTTCCATTATTTGGTGTTATTTCATTAAAAAACAAACTAAATTCTCGGAAATTATTTTGTCAAAGAGGATGTAAATAATCTTTGTTACCTTATTTTTGCATCTCCAAAACAATTCTATGTCTGAACAAACAAATAATATCCCGGAAAAAGATTTAGCCAGCAACTGGGTTTCTTCTTCTAAATTCTTATTTTATTTACATGTTTTTTGTATCCTAGCATTTGTTTTAGGTGGTTGTTACCGCTTATATGACCAACGTTACAAGGGTAAACCAGACGTTGAAGTGCAAGGAAGTAGCCAATACAAGCCTGATTACAAATAATTTTATTGAATTTTTCAATAAAAAATTTTGTCAGCAATGGCAGAATCCTATTTTTGCACTCCTAATTTAGTTCTTTACAATCAAGCGAAAGTAGCTCATTTGGTAGAGCACGACCTTGCCAAGGTCGGGGTGGCCGGTTCGAGCCCGGTCTTTCGCTCTAAATCCCGAGCCTTGTTCGGGATTTTTTTTACACCATGCCCTGGTGGTGGAACTGGTAGACACGCAGGACTTAAAATCCTGTTCGCCGCAACGCGAGTGCGGGTTCGATTCCCGCCTGGGGCACTATCCCTTCGCTTACGCGAGGGGATTTTTTTTGCTATCTTGTGA
>JBMSJE010000022.1:0-25231 GCA_049418605.1 Sediminibacterium sp.
ATATCTTTAAAAAGCCAAAATACAATGTGTAAGTTTTCCATTTTTCGGTACTGAATAGGAATTACATATTCGCTGCTGTTTTTTGAATTTGGCATGATCTTATTATTAAGTTGCTAAAATATTAAATCTGTCAATGGAAGCCTCATTATCTAGGGTTGTTTGTTGCAAAATATGGGAAGTAAATTGTTCTGCAAAGAAGGGTGCTAGTGAACATCCTTTGGTTCCCATGCCATTAAAGATGCCTATGTTTTTATAAATAGGGTGCATGCCTACAAATGGCCTTCGTTGTGTATTTGCCGGCCTTATGGCTGCAATATGGTGAATCACCTCATATGGAATTGTAAGCCACTCGTTTAGTGCTGCTATTGTTTTTTCTTTAAAACTAGGCGAGGGGTCATCATTGTAATTATCCCATTCGTAATTAGAGCCGACCCAAAATATACCATCTTTCCAAGGTACAATGCTAAATGCTTTTTTATAGATATAACGATTGTCTAAATCATTGATTTTTACTAGTAAAGCCTCTCCTTTATTGGGTGCAAAAGGAAGTTGTTTAAAGTATGGATTGTTTTGACCTTTGGCGCCTTCGCAAAAAATAATTTGGTTGGCGGTGTAATTTTTATAAACAATTTGATCCGCTGTAACCCCTAGTTTTTTAAAATCAAAAACATCTTCTATTAGTGCGTTTTTTTCAATTAAATATTGGCGCCAATGATGCAGCAAATTTTCTAAATGTATAAGCCAGCAGGGGTCTATAACGGTGTGTCCAAAAGGGGCCTCAAATGCAGCTACAATCGTATTTGGCAAAGGCTGTGTTGAGAGGTAAGTAGGATCCTCGGCAATCCTATCTTCAAAAGCTTTTTGCATTTGTTCGCTGGCGTGAAAATTGACAATATTACACTGTTGTATAATTTTGGTATTGAGTTTATTTTCAAGTGCTTTATAGTTGCGAACTGCTGCTGGCATAACGGCGTCTATTTGCCATGTTTTTACAATTCGTCTTCCGGTAACCGGATTGATAACACCACTAGCTATTTTACTGGCTGCCTTTTTATTGCCATCATCAATTACGAGTACTTTTTGATGCTGCTCCATTAGTGTGCTACTTAACACTGTACCACTAATGCCCTGGCCAACTATAATAATATCGAATTGAGATTGCTGCATTATTCTTCGACTCTTAATTCGGTGGCAGGAATAAAAAGCTTGATAGGACTTTGTTTTGAGGTATTTGTTTTGACATGTACAAATGTGTTACCCATACTAAAAACACCAACACTGGTAAGAATATAGTGGTAATTGATTACCTGCTTGGCTAAACGATTAGCGTCAATCTCTTGTGTAAAATAGGAAGCGTATTTTTTTGCAGCACTGTTTTGCGGAAGTAGTAGGGTACCGCCACCCATGATGTTTTCTTCGAGTGCTATTTTTGTAAATGCCCTTGGTGTTGAAATGTATACGGTCACTTTAATTGTATCACCTACATGCAGTGTTGCATTTTCTGGAAGTACAACCCAACGGCCATTTATTTTTTGTTGGATTATTTTTTGTAGACCAAATGATTTATTAGACTTTATTGGTTTTTCAATTTTGTTATAGTGTGTCCAAATGATTTTAGTTTCCGAATTATTTTTTGGAACTGAATGATTTGTTTGAAGCGTATAATTCCCCATTTCATTAGTAATGAAATCGCTTAGTAATAAGGTGTCAAAACGAGTACGACCTGCACTTGTAAATTGTTTGTTACCCATTTGCAATTTCCAATAATCAAGTGGGGAAGAAGCGGTAAACGAAATGCGCATATTGTTATGTGTGCTGCTTTCTGGGGCATTTAGTAGCGCACTAAAAATGCCTTTTAGGGTGGTGTCATTAATGGTTTTTAAAACCACTGAATCTGAAACAAGTATTCTATTGGTGTGTACAAAAAAACTATCGGTGTAGGTACTCGTTGATATTACCTCTTTTTTATTTTCTAATACGGTTGCTTCCAATTGATAGCGTAGTAATTGCATATAGCCAAAGGCAGCTTGAATGGGAAATTGAATGCGCGTTTCAGTGCCTGCATCAATGCTATAAAACTGTGATGGAAAAACGTTTTGAAACCAACCATCCACGGGGCTATTATTTGACGGGTTAATGAGTGACAAATGAACCTGACCGGTAACTGGTTTATTGGATTTATTTACAATCTTAGCAGTGATAAATGATTTGTCACCTTCTCTAAAAAAGTTTGCATGTCGCCCACTAATCACCACTTGACCGTTAGCCATATGAATGCTGCTAAGGGCTATCACCATTAAAAAAAGAAGGGGCTTCATATTTGTAAATCTAATCATTGATAGGCAAAAAAAAGCCTGCAACAAATGTTACAGGCCTTCATTAAAAAGTCTAATTATTTATTAATAACTTCTGCCATTGTTTTTCCAATATCTGCAGGGCTAGCTACTACATGAATTCCACAAGCTGCCATAATTTTCATTTTAGCTGCTGCTGTGTCATCTGCACCGCCAACAATCGCACCCGCATGACCCATTCTTCTGCCCGGAGGCGCCGTTTGACCTGCAATAAATCCAACAACAGGTTTTGTTTTATTGGCTTTAATCCATTCTGCTGCTTCCGCTTCCATGCTACCGCCAATTTCACCAATCATAATAATACCATCGGTTTCTGGATCGTTCATTAATAAAGCTACTGCGTCTTTTGTAGGCGTACCAATAATTGGGTCACCACCAATACCAATTGCCGTAGAAATTCCCATACCCGCTTTTACCACTTGGTCGGCAGCTTCATAGGTTAATGTACCGCTCTTTGAAACAATACCAATACGTCCTGGTTTGAAAATAAAACCTGGCATGATACCAACTTTTGCTTCACCAGCAGTAATTACGCCAGGGCAGTTAGGTCCAATAAGTCGGGTTGTTTTTCCAAGTAAATAGTTTTTAACTTTTACCATGTCTTGCACTGGAATACCTTCTGTGATACAAACAACTAGTTCGATACCAGCATCGGTCGCTTCCATAATAGCATCCGCTGCAAATGCAGGGGGTACAAAAATGATACTCACATTTGCGCCAGTTGCTGCAACAGCATTAGCCACTGTATTAAATACAGGCTTATCTAAATGTGTGCTACCTCCTTTTCCAGGAGTTACACCACCTACCACATTGGTGCCATATTCAATCATTTGTGTAGCGTGGAACGTGCCTTCTGTTCCGGTAAATCCCTGAACAATTACTTTAGAATTCTTATTAACTAATACTGACATAGTGATCTCGGTATTTTTATTTGCCGCAAAAATAGGTGAAAAACAATACCTTACCTTCTTTCCTATTAAACTTTACCAAAATATCCCGTTCAATCCCTACTTTTGCGCTCGACTTCGCAAAAGTCTTCATTTTAAAATTAAACACATGGCAACTACTTCAGACATCTCACGTGGAGTGATCCTTAAATTAGACGGAAGCTTATATTCAGTTGTTGAATTTGGCGAGAACAAGACGGCTCGTGCAGCAGCAAAGGTTTGGGCAAAATTAAAAGGCGTAGACAACAAAAGATCTATCGAAAAAACATGGAATAGTGGTGAAACCATTTACCCTGTTCGTGTTGAGAAGAGAGCTTTTCAGTTTTTATACAAAGACGAAAGTGGCTTCAACCTTATGAACAATGAGACTTTCGAGCAAATTGCACTCGGTGAAGAAATGATCGATGCACCGCAGTTTTTAAAAGATGGTTCTGAAGTTTTTGTATTTATCAATACCGAAACTGACCAAGCGATTGGTGCAGAATTACCAGAAAAAATTGTTGTGAAAATCACTTATTGTGAACCAGGTTTAAGAGGCGATACTGCTACCCGTGCTTTAAAAGCAGCTACCGTAGAAACAGGCGCTACCGTTATGGTTCCTTTATTTGTGGAAGAAGGCGAATTAATCCGCGTAAACACCAAGTCTGGCGACTACGTAGAAAGAGTGAAAGAATAAGAAAAATCGTTAATAAATAAAAAAGGGGAAAATTCAATTTTCCCCTTTTTTTGGCAAAAAATGCCTATTTTGCCCCCGAAATTGATCAAAATAACCCCAATTTACCCCAAAAACCGTAAAAATGGACTTAAAGCAAATTCACGAATTAATCAAAATTGTCAATAAAAGTAACATTGGCGAAATCAGTATAGAAGACAAAGATGGTAAAGTAACCATCAAGCAAAAAGAAGAGGCAGCTGTAACATATACCTCGGCACCTAGCCAGTCTGTTTATGCACCAGCACCTGCTGCTCCATCAGCGCCAGTTGCAGCTCCTGTAGCTAGCACACCAGCTCCTGCTGCTCCAAAGGCGGACAATCTCATTACCATTAAGAGCCCAATGATTGGTACTTTTTACAGAAGACCTTCGCCGGATAAGCCATTACTGGCTGATGTAGGTACCGATGTGGCTGCTGGAAAAGTGGTTTGTATTATTGAAGCCATGAAGTTGTTTAATGAAATCGAAAGCGAAATTTCAGGAACTATTGTAAAAGTGCTCGTTGAAGATGCAAGTCCAGTAGAGTTTGACCAGCCATTATTTTTAGTAGAGCCTAATAAATAAGTAGGTTCTTCCTTAAACTTTAAATTGAAAAGATGTTCAATAAAATATTGATTGCCAATAGAGGAGAGATTGCGCTACGTATTATTCGTACATGTAGAGAGATGGGGATTAAAACGGTTGCCGTTTATTCTACTGCCGATAAAGATAGCTTACACGTAAAATTTGCAGACGAAGCAGTTTGTATTGGTAAACCAAAAGGGGTGGATTCTTATTTAAACATTCCTCATATAATGGCGGCTGCTGAAATTACCAATGCAGATGCCATTCATCCTGGATATGGATTTTTAGCAGAGAATGCCAAGTTTGCACAAATTTGTGCCGACCATGGTATTAAGTTTATTGGTCCAACCCCCGAAATGATTAATAAAATGGGGGATAAGATTACTGCCAAGGATACCATGATTAAAGCGGGTGTTCCGGTGGTGCCTGGTGGTAAAGGCTTGTTAGAAAGTGTGGAAGAGGCAAAAACATTGGCTAAAGAAATTGGATACCCGGTTATATTAAAAGCAACTGCTGGTGGTGGTGGTAAAGGTATGCGTGTGGTTTGGAATGAAGCAGAAATTGAAAAAGCATATTCTTCTGCTAGACAAGAAGCCGCTGCTGCATTTAAAAATGACGGTGTGTACATGGAAAAATTTGTAGAAGAGCCAAGACACATAGAAATTCAGGTAGCCGGAGATCAATACGGAACGGTATGTCATTTGAGTGAGCGTGACTGCTCCATTCAGCGTCGTCACCAAAAATTAGTGGAGGAATCTCCTTCGCCATTTATGACACCTGAGCTCCGTAAAAAAATGGGAGAGGCCGCTATAAAAGCAGCAGCTGCCATTAACTATGAAAGTGTTGGTACCATAGAGTTTTTAGTGGACAAGCACCGCAACTTCTATTTCATGGAAATGAATACTCGTATTCAGGTAGAACACTGTGTAACTGAAGAGGTCATCAATTTTGATTTGATTAAAGAGCAAATTAAAATAGCAATGGGTGAAAAAATTTCTGGCCGTAACTACGAGCCGCAAATGCACGCCATTGAGTGTCGAATCAACGCCGAAGACCCCTACAACGATTTTAGACCTTCACCCGGAAAAATTACTGTATTGCATACCCCAGGTGGACATGGTGTTCGCGTAGATAGTCATGTATATGCAGGTTATGTAATTCCGCCGTACTACGATTCTATGATTGGTAAATTAATTACCATTGCGCAAACACGCGAGGAAGCTATTGATACCATGTATCGTGCGTTATCAGAGTATGTAATTGAAGGTGTTAAAACAACCATACCTTTTCATTTGCAACTGATGCAAAATGAAGATTTTAGAAAAGGTAATTTTACCACTAAGTTTTTAGAAACCTTTACAATGAAATAAAAAAAATCCCTTACAAATTGTAAGGGATTTTTTTTGAATGCTATTGGGGCTGTTGCCCACCACCACGTTGTGGTCTGTTTCTTCTCATTTCTTCGTAGAAATCATCTACTGCTTTAATTTGATCGTCTGTTAAAGGGATGGCCTTTAATTTCTTTTTGCGTTCGTCCGCAGTTTCTTTTTGTTTTGCTGCTCTTTCTTCTTCCGATAAATCACGAAGTCCACGACCTTGTGATTGTGCCCATAACTGGACTTGTAATACTTTATCCGCTTCTGAGTCAGATAATTTTGTTTTTTCCATTAATTGTGGCTTGATACGTTGCTTCATCATTTCAAGCATTTGAGCAGGGTCCATTTGCTGACCACCGCCACCACCTTGTGCCATTACATTTGTAGCTGCAATACAACCTACAATTGTTAAGAGTGCGATTATTTTTTTCATAATTTAATTTTAAGTGTTGTTAAGTTACTAATTTTTGACTTCTGTTATTTTAATTTTCGGTTAACCCAATAAATTACTCGGTACGCTTATCTTAAAAACAACATTTCTCTATACTTTGGTAAGGTCCACTTGTCATCATCTACTAGGTGTTCTAGTTTGTCTACATGGTATCGGATTTCATCAAAAAACGCAGATTTTACATCCGCTTCATAAGCGATGGCTTTTTTTCTAGTGTCTTCGATGTTGTTGGCTACTTTTCTAGCTTCTACCATGGCATTTACCTGTGTGTAAATCACATGGATATGCTTACTTACTTGTTGTAATAAATCGGTTTGACTAGCGTAGGCATCTGCGGCAAGTCCGGCAGCTTTTAACCCACTAATATTAGTAGATAATTTATTTTGATAAGAAATTGCTGCTGGTAAAATATGGTTGATGGCTAAGTCACCCATAATACGCGCTTCTATTTGCACTTTTTTAATATATTTTTCTAGTTCAATTTCATGTCTAGCTTCCAGTTCTGTGTGGGTATACACATGGTTGCGCTCAAATAAATCCTTTGCTTTTTTAGTAACCATCGCATCAAGTGCAACAGGTGTCGTTTTTAAGTTTGGTAAACCCCTGCGTTCAGCTTCGATGTGCCACTGCTCGCTGTATCCATCGCCTTCAAATAAAACGGCCTTACTTTCTACAATATATTTTTGAATCACTTGCATGATGGCAATTTCTTTTTTGTCACCTTTTTCTACAAGACCATCAACATCTGCTTTAAATTGTTTTAGCGTATCGGCCATGATCGTATTTAATACTGTCATTGAAATAGCACAGTTGGCAGAAGAGCCTACTGCTCTAAATTCAAATTTGTTTCCTGTAAATGCAAATGGAGAAGTACGGTTACGATCGGTGTTGTCTAATAATAATTCAGGAATACTTCTATGTAAATCTAGTTTTAAAATAGCTTCGTCCTGCTCGTCAAACTTATTGCCCACGCGGGTTTCAATGTCTTCAAGTACTTTAGCTAAATACTGTCCCACAAAAACAGAAATGATCGCTGGCGGTGCTTCGTTGGCGCCAAGTCTGTGATCGTTTGGTGCAGAGGCAATAGCAGCGCGTAAGATATCGGCGTAATCATGAACAGCTTTAATGGTATTCACAAAGAAGGTCAAAAACATGAGGTTTGTTTTTGGCGTTTTACCCGGTGCTAATAAGTTAACACCTGTATCTGTTGCTAAACTCCAGTTGTTGTGTTTACCACTTCCGTTGATGCCAGCAAAAGGTTTTTCGTGAAACAGTACTACGAGTTTGTGGCGCTTTGCAACACGGCTCATTATGTCCATTAAAAGTGTGTTGTGGTCTACGGCAATATTTACTTCTTCAAATATTGGTGCGCACTCAAATTGAGCAGGTGCAACCTCGTTGTGACGCGTGCGAAGAGGAATACCAAGTTTGTATGACTCTTGTTCAAAGTCTCTCATAAACGCATATACGCGTTCTGGTATTGATCCAAAATAATGGTCCTCTAATTGTTGTCCTTTGGCAGGAGAGGCGCCATACACGGTTCTGCCGCACTGCACCAAATCAGGTCTTGCGTTTGCAATAGATTCATCAATTACAAAATACTCCTGTTCCCAACCTAATGTTGGTGTTACTTTGGTAATGTTTTTATCGAAGTAATGACATACGTCAATGGCTGCTTTATTGATAGCTTCTACTGCTTTTAATAAAGGTGCTTTATAGTCAAGTGATTCACCGGTATAGGCCACAAATAATGTAGGAATACAAAGTGTTTTACCTTGTCCAATTTCAATGATAAATGCTGGAGAAGAAGGGTCCCAAGCAGTATATCCTCTTGCTTCAAATGTTGCACGTAATCCGCCACTTGGAAAAGAGGATGCATCTGGTTCTTGTTGAATTAGTGCAGCGCCATCAAATTCTTCGATAGCAGTACCATCACCTTTTAGGGTAAAAAATGAATCGTGTTTTTCCGCGGTAGTTCCAGTAAGTGGTTGGAACCAGTGTGTATAGTGTGTTACGCCTTTGCTTTCTGCCCATGCTTTAATACCAATGGCAATTTGGTTGGCCATTGAACGGTCAATTTTTTTACCACCTCTAATACTCGTCACTAAACTTTTGTAGGACTCATCGGTAAGGTACTCTCTTGCTGTTTTTAAGGTAAAAACACTGGAATTAAAAATGCCGGTAATTTTTGCACTTGCAGCAACGGTGGTTTGATTGTTTTTCAAATCACGGATTGCATCAAAACGTAATGACATATAATTAGTTTTAATATAATGAAAGTATAAAGGTAGCGGCTTAATTACTCGCTATTTTGGATAATAATCAACAAAAAATCCCCCAAATTTTCATTTGAGGGACTCCGATTGCTTACTTAACCTTCTAAATTTAAACTTTCGCTGTTTTTACCGTTTTGATAATTCGAGCAGCCACCTTGTATGGATCTGCTGCTGAGTTTGGACGACGATCTTCTAGCCAGCCTTTCCAACCTTTTTCTACCGCTCCAATAGGAATACGAATACTCGCACCTCTGTCCGAAACACCAAAAGAGAAATCGTGGATCGAAGCTGTTTCGTGTTTGCCGGTTAAACGTAAATGATTTTCTGCGCCATATACATCGATATGTTCTTTCACAAATGGACGGAATGATTCGCAAATGGTTTCATATACTTCTCTTTTACCACAGGTTCTTAAAGTGGTGTTTGAGAAATTTGCGTGCATACCAGAACCGTTCCAATCTAATGTACCCAGTGGTTTACAATGCCAGTTAATAGATACGCCATATGATTCACCAATTCTTTCTAATAAATAACGTGCCACCCAAATTTGATCGCCTGCTTCTTTAGCACCTTTTGCAAAAATTTGAAACTCCCACTGTCCGGCAGCCACTTCGGCGTTAATGCCTTCTACATTTAATCCTGCTTCTAGGCAAATGTCTAAATGCTCCTCTACGATGTTTCTACCAAATGCATTTTTGGCACCCACTGAGCAGTAGTAAGGGCCTTGCGGACCAGGGTAACCGCCTTCTGGGAAACCAAGTGGTTTATTGGTATTTGGATTCCATAAAAAGTATTCTTGTTCAAAACCAAACCAGAAATCATTGTCATCATCTTCGATGGTTGCACGGCCATTTGAAACGTGCGCGCTGCCATCTGCATTTAATACTTCACACATAACGAGATAGGCGTCTTTGCGTCCTGGATCTTTACAAATAAAGACAGGTTTTAAAAGGCAATCTGAAGATCCGCCAAGTGCTTGCTCGGTAGAAGAGCCATCAAAGCTCCACATGTCACAGTCTTCTAATTTTCCACTAAAGTTTTTTTCAATTTTAGTCTTACTTCGTAAAGACTGTGTAGGCTTGTAGCCGTCTAGCCAAATGTACTCTAATTTCGATGCTGACATGGTTATACTTTTGTATTAAAAAAAATAATATATCTATCAAAGTGCTTATTTCTTTGATTATTTGGCAAAAATAAGTGTCTGATTGAAAATATTTAGAAATTTAATCAATAGATATTTACAAATTAGGTCAATATATTAACATTAATAAAAAATAAAATATATAAATTAAGCAAAAAGGAAATTTGTGCTGCTGGTATTGAATTACACATTTTTAGGGCTTTAATGTTGGTAATTCAGCTAAACAATTAGTCGCCGCTAACTTACCTTCGCAGCATCATGGAAATTACAGTAGAAACCGCCCAAAAACTTCGCCTTACAGCCGAGGAATTTGAATTAATTAAGCAAAAATTAGGTAGAACGCCCAACTTCACTGAGCTCTGTTCATTTAGTGCCATGTGGAGTGAGCATTGTAGTTATAAAAACTCCATCAAATGGTTAAAAACATTACCACGTGATGGAGGCCGCATGCTGGTTGCTGCTGGTGAAGAAAATGCCGGCTTAATGGATATGGGCGGCGGCTTTGGTGTAGTATTTAAAATTGAAAGTCACAACCATCCAAGTGCACTAGAACCTTTTCAGGGTGCAGCCACTGGAGTAGGTGGTATCCAGCGCGATATTTTTACCATGGGTGCCCGTCCTATTGCCTCACTCAATAGTTTACGATTTGGAAATTTAAATGATACAAAAACACAGCGCTTGTTAAAAGGTGTGGTGCATGGTATTGGACATTATGGCAATTGTTTTGGTGTGCCTACCGTAGGTGGCGAAATTTATTTTGAAGATTGTTACCATACTAATCCGCTTGTAAATGCGATGAGTGTGGGTATTATGAAAGCAGGCGATATGATTTCTGCAACTGCTGCTGGTATTGGTAATCCCGTGTTTTTTGTAGGAAGTGCAACAGGTAAAGATGGCATTGGTGGTGCAAGTTTTGCATCTGCCGATATTACAGCAGACAGCGTAGAAGAATTACCAGCAGTGCAAGTGGGTGATCCTTTTCAAGAGAAAAAATTATTAGAAGCTTGTCTCGAACTGATTCATACAGGATCGATTGTTGGTATGCAAGACATGGGTGCCGCCGGTATCATTTGTTCCACCGCAGAGATGAGTGCGAAGGGTGGCGTAGGGATGCGCATTGATTTAGAAAAAGTGCCTACGCGTCAAAAAAACATGAAAGCTTGGGAACTGCTTTTAAGTGAGAGCCAAGAGCGTATGTTAATTGTAGTAGAAAAAGGAAAAGAAGATGCTGTTTTAAAAATATTTGAAAAGTGGGATTTATCTGCTAGCAATATTGGTGAAGTTACCGGCGATGGCATGTTAAATTTTTATATGAATGGCGTACACGAAGCATCTTTACCTGCACATGAACTTGTGTTAGGTGGTGGTGCGCCGCAGTATACCAGAGACTACACAGCGCCTGCTTATTTTTCAAAAATAGAAGCCTTTGATGTGAATGCTATTGCTGATGTTACAAGTGTGCAGGAAACTGCGGAAGCGCTTGCAACCCTTCCAAACATTGCATCAAAGCGCTGGGTCTATACACAGTATGATAGCATGGTGGGCGCAGCAAATGCATCTACCAATGCACCAAGTGATGCATCTATCGTACTTGCAAAAGGAACGGGTAAAGGCCTTGCAATGACAGTAGATTGTAATAGCAAATATGTTTTTGCAGATCCTTACAAAGGTGGTATGATTGCTGTTGCAGAAGCAGCACGTAATATTGTGTGTAGTGGTGGTGAGCCTATTGGTGTAACCAACTGCTTAAACTTTGGTAACCCCTACGATCCAGAAGTGTACTATCAATTTGTAAAAGCAGTAACCGGTATGGGTGATGCTTGTCGTAAATTCAATACACCCGTTACAGGTGGTAACGTAAGTTTTTACAATCAAAGTCCGGAAGGTCCTGTATATCCAACACCAACTATTGGTATGGTAGGCATTGTAGATGATATGTCTGCTACCATGACCCTTAACTTTAAAAAAGAAGGCGACGTCATTGTATTAATTGGTGCACAACAAAATGATATTGGTTCATCGGAATATTTACACAAACTAAAAAAAGTAGAATATTCTCCAGCGCCACATTTTGATTTAGACACAGAATATAAAGTACAACAACTAGTAGCTAGTTTAATTAAAAACAAATCCATTGTAAGTGCCCACGATATTAGTGAAGGTGGCCTCGCCATCACACTTTTAGAATCTGGATTTACAAGTAATTTAGGTTTTGAAGTGAGTGCAGCAGCTGCTGGTTTTAGAACCGATGCATACTGGTTTGGAGAAGCGCAAAGCCGCGTGGTGGTGAGTTGTGGGGCCGAGCAGGTAGCCTTAGTTGAACAAGCCGCGGCAGCTGCGGGTGTGGCTGTTTCTGTTTTAGGAAAAGTAACAAGTGGGGCGGTTCAAGTAGGTGCAGAAAATTGGGGTTCTATTGAGGATTGGAAAAATAAATACGACACCGCTATTGAGCGTTTAATTAAATAATTTATTTGCCTGAACATTTTTTCATGACAACAAATCCTTCAATAATCATAGTTACAGGTGCTGCAGGATTTATTGGATCATGTATGGCGGGTTATTTAAATGCGCAAGGGTATCACCATTTAATTTTAGTAGATGATTTTGGTGTAGAAGCAAAAAGAAAAAACTGGGAAGGGAAAATTTATGATCATATTGTAGAACGCTCTTCTTTGTTTGAGTGGCTTACAAGAACAGAAACTAAAATTGATGCTTGTATACATTTAGGTGCAAGAACAGATACCACCGAGTTTGATTACAGTGTGCATGAAGCGCTCAACCTTGAGTATTCAAAACAAATTTGGCAGTATTGTACTACAAAAAATATTCCATTAATGTATGCGTCATCGGCAGCTACTTATGGTGCTGGTGAAAATGGCTACAACGATGCGCACGATGGTGTTGCAAGTTTAAAACCATTAAATCCTTATGGTGTAAGCAAAAATGAATTTGATAAGTGGGCGCTTACCCAAACTGAGGGGCCTGCAAATTGGACAGGATTAAAATTCTTTAATGTGTACGGTCCGGGAGAGTTCCATAAGGGCCGGATGGCATCTGTTATTTTTCATGCCTTTAATCAAATTAAAGAAACCGGAAAAGTAAAGCTATTTAAGAGTCATAAACCGGATTACCAAGATGGTGAGCAGCTCCGTGATTTTATTTATGTGAAAGACGTGGTGGCTGTTATTGGTTGGATGCTAGAATCGATGCTGGATAAAAAATGGGCCGATACAAACAATGGGCTTTATAATTTAGGTACAGGGGAGGCTCGAAGCTTCATAGATTTAGTAAGAGCCACTTTTGCTGGTCTTGCACTAGATCCCAATATCGAATTTATAGATATGCCAATGGACATTAGGGAAACCTATCAATATTTTACCGAAGCCAGCATGGAAAAGCTAAAAGCGGCGGGTTATCCAGGAGCTTTTACTAGTTTGGAAGTAGGGGTAAAAGACTATGTGGCCAATTACCTACAAAATGGCCTTATTTATTAACGGGTTTATTCACATTTGAAACTATTTTTTTGATTGAACCTGCAAACACTTTGCGGGTCTTTTAATTTAATGTAGGTTTGTATGACCTCTAAGAAATTTCCCTTTTAAATTAGGTCAAAAAATTTTAACCATGTAAAAATGGAGTGCACAATAGTTCTGCTATTGCGTGCATTTTATTTTTATAACTAGATGAATTTAATTTATGGCAAAGTACATTTTTGTTACGGGCGGCGTTACAAGTAGCTTAGGAAAAGGAATCATTGCAGCTTCGCTCGCAAAATTATTGCAGTCTAGAGGACTCACAGTAACCATTCAAAAGTTTGATCCATATATTAATGTGGATCCAGGAACTTTAAATCCATACGAACACGGAGAGTGTTATGTTACCGAAGATGGTGCAGAAACGGATTTGGATTTAGGACACTATGAACGTTTTTTAAATATTCATACGACCCAGGCTAATAACGTAACTACCGGTCGTATTTATCAGACCGTCATAAATAAAGAAAGAGCCGGAGATTTTTTAGGTAAAACGGTACAAGTAGTGCCTCATATTACTGATGAAATAAAGCACCGCATGAAGCTAATTGGTGAAACAGGGAAGTATGATATTATTTTAACTGAAATTGGTGGAACGGTTGGTGACATTGAAAGTTTACCCTTTATAGAAGCGGTTCGTCAATTGCAGTGGGAGCTTCCGGAAGAAGATGTAATGGTGGTTCATCTAACACTCATTCCATATTTGCGCGCGGCAAAGGAGTTGAAAACAAAGCCTACACAGCACAGTGTAAAAATGCTCAGTGAAACGGGTGTACATCCTGATATTATAGTTTGTAGAACAGAAGAGCCGTTAAACGATGAAATCAAGAAAAAAATTGCATTATTCTGTAACGTAAAACAGGGCTCTGTTATAGAAGCTATGGACGCTTCAACCATTTACGAAGTGCCTATTTTAATGCTTCGTGAAAAGCTTGATTTAATTTGTTTGAAAAAATTAAATATCAATGGATATGGTGCGCCTAATTTGGATAAGTGGAATGAATTTTTACAAAAACTAAAAAATCCAAAATCAGAAGTACGCATTGGTTTGATCGGAAAATATATTGAACTACAAGATGCCTATAAATCTATTTTAGAAAGCTTTATTCATGCAGGTGCACCTAATGAGGTTAAAGTAAAAGTGGTGAATGTGCATAGTGAGCATTTGACAGCGGAAAATATTTCTGAAAAGTTAGAGGGGCTTGATGGTTTACTCGTAGCACCTGGTTTTGGCAATAGAGGTATCGAAGGAAAAATTCATGCCGTGCAGTATGCAAGAGAAAACAATTTGCCATTCTTTGGTATTTGTTTAGGTATGCAAATGTCTGTCATTGAATATGCTAGAAATGTTCTTGGTTTAGCGGATGCGCACTCTACCGAAATGGATGCCACAACAGCCAATCCAGTAATTAATATGATGGAAGAGCAAAAGAAAATAAAAATGATGGGAGGTACCATGCGATTAGGTGCATATCCTTGTGAAATTACACCGGGCACCCTTGCACATAAAATTTACGGAGCTACTTCAATTACAGAGCGCCACCGTCACCGTTATGAATTCAACAATGATTATTACGATGCTTTTATAAATGCCGGTCTTGTGGCGAGTGGTAAAAATCCTGAAACCGGACTCGTGGAAATTGTGGAGCTTCCTAACCATCCATTTTTTATTGGGGTACAATATCACCCCGAATTAAAGAGTACCGCAGAAGTTCCAGCACCACTTTTTGTTAGCTTTTTAGCTGCTGCAAAGCTCTATCAAGCCTCAAAAGCAGTTAAATAACCTTAATTTTTAACGGGTGGGTCAATGATTCTAGGTTTCAACTAGTACCTTTGCCCTTCAATAAATACACGTATGAAGTCTGATAAGAATTCGCTCATAGGATTTGTTTTGTTAGGGATCTTGTTTTTTTCCTATTTCTGGTATACCAATCAGCAACAAACCGCTTTGGTAGCCTTTAAAAAACAACAAGAAGATTCTATTGCCAAAGCGCAAGCCAAACTTGTAAAACCGCAAGATGTTGTAGCCGCTAAAATTGATTCTTTGCAAAGAGATTCGATTGCTAAAATTGCTACCGCAGGAAACTTTGCTCAGGCTGCAATTGGTAAAGACACAACGCTTACTTTAGAAAATGAATTGATACGTGTTGTGTTAACAAACAAAGGTGGGCAGGTTAAAAATGTTACCTTAAAAAAATATACAACTTCCGATAGTGCATCCGTTGTTCTTGGTCAACAAAATCAAATGGGTTACGCAGTAAATACTGCTGATAATAAAACAGCACTTACGTCAGAATTATATTTCACGCCATCTGCAATCACTAGTTCATCAGACGGATCTTCATCGATCAGATTTGTAATTGCATCTGCAACTGGTACTTCAATTATTCATACCTACACGCTTCATCCAAATTCTTATGCAATAGATTGGGATATTGAATTAGTAGGGGCTAATCAATTGTTAACGGCTGGTGTGCTTAATTTTAAATGGTTGTCTGAAACCAGTCAACTCGAAAGAACTGCTGAATACGAAAGACAGATGTCTAATATTTGTTTTTCAGAGGGTAACGAGTTCGATTATATTTCAGCCAATAACGAAAAAACATTTGAAAAGCCCGTGCAGTGGGTAAGTGTTGTACAGCAGTTTTTTAATACCACGCTTATTGCAAAAAGCAGTTTTAATTCAGGTGCTGTTAACTGGTCACGCTATACAGATAGCTCTAAAAAGCTCGCTAAAACAGAAACCAATTTACAAATCAAATTGCCACTAGTAGCAACAAATAAAGTGGCCTTACAATTATTTAATGGTCCTTCCGATTTTGAAATACTGAAAAAACAAGCTCCAGAAATGGACCGTATTGTCAATTTAGGTCGAGATATGTATTCTTTCGTCCGCCCTATTAACAAATACATTATCATGCCAGTATTCGATTTCTTTGCTGGCTTTGTTTCAAATTATGGTTGGGTGGTATTGTTACTTACCTTATTTATTAGACTTGTTACATCTCCTTTAACCTACAGTAGTTATTTGAGTGGCGCTAAAATGAAAGTGTTGAAGCCAGAGCTAGATACCATTAAGAAAAAATTTGGTGACGATCAGCAAGGTTTTGCCATGGAGCAAATGAAATTGTTTAGAGAAGCTGGTGTAAATCCTCTCGGCGGTTGTATTCCAGCGCTTCTTCAAATTCCTATTTTCTTTGCACTCTATAGTTTCTTTAATTCCCACATTGCGCTTCGAGGACAGGCCTTTTTATGGAGTAAAGATTTATCAAGCTATGATGTTATTGCAACGCTTCCGTTTAGTATTCCGCTTGGTTTTGGAGATCATATTAGTTTGTTTACCATTACTGCAGTATTAACAAGCTTTCTAATTTCTATTTACAATATGAGCATGACGCCAACTCAGGACAACCCTGCGCTCAAATACATGCCTTATATTTTCCCATTCATGCTTTTGTTTATTTTTAATAGACTACCGTCGGCATTAACATGGTACTACACGGTGTCTAACATTGTAACACTTGGACTTCAATTTGTGATTCAAAATTATATTATCAATCACGATAAGATTTTAGCGCAAATGGATGAAAAACGAAAAACTCCAAAAGCGAAAAGTAAATGGCAAACACGTTTTGAGCAAATGCAACAGAGTCAAAAAAAATTACAAGATTTAAAAGATAAAACAAATAATAAAAAATAAACGAAAAGCCCTGCTCTTATAAGTAGGGCTTTTTTTAAACAACCATTATTTGAAAGTATACACCTCTATATTATTTTGTTTCTTGGCTTTTAGTATGGCTAATGCACAGCAACGTATAGTGGCGGAGTGTACAGTGGTGTATAAAGTAGAATCACAAGATGCGTCTGATGCAAGTATGCGTCAAAAAGCAATTAAGACGGTCTATATAAAAAGCAATAATGCCCGCATAGATCTTGTAGCTCCTGCCTATTCACAAACAACAATATTTAATAAAACAACTGCAACTGCAACAGTCCTTCGTTCTTTTGGCGATGACAAATATATGACGCCATTAAATGCCCAGCAGTGGCGTAAATTGAATTCGGGACTTGATAGTATACAAATGCAAATCACCCCCGATTCTATTTCTATTTTAGATTATACCTGTAAAAAAGCGGTTTTGCAACTCAAAGATGGGGCCCAAGTTATTGTGTATTTTACATCTGCTATAATGCCCTCAGTAAGAGAATACGAGTATATGTTTAAAGATATTCCAGGATTTGTTCTTGGGTACGAAATGCAGGACGGAGCAGGCGTAAAAAAAGTTTTTAGAGCTACACAAATTAATTTGTACAATCCTGTGCCTGCATCAAAGTTTGATATCCCCACAAAAGGGTATCGAATTATTACGGCAGAATAGTACTCGAAAATTTTGTCAGAATTTACAGAAAGCTATCCAATCATTAATTGGTTGCTGGTGAAGGCGTCTTAAATTTAGGTACTTTCACTTTAAACTTATACGGAAATACAAATGAACTGTTTCCGTTATCAAAACGAAGCATTGAATTCATTTCAGAAATGTTGTTCCCTTTTAATTGTAAACCGAGCGTTTGAATGCTTTTGTATTGCATTGCAGATCTAAGGGAACTATAAGAAAGGCTTTTGGAGTTGAGTAAGTTTAGGTTTTTGAGTGTAAACTTTGATTGCTTACCTCTTTTTTCTGTGGCAACCCCACTCAATGTAAACGCAGCATAGCCTGTATGCACGCCTACAAGTAGGGTAACAACAAGTGTTAAAGTGAGTATAAGATTACTACGTTTCATTAATGCAAAGGTATGGATTCTTAATTATTTCACAATTTCCAAATCTTAAATATAACAGAAATGTTCATAAATTGTTGCCCGTATTATTGGAAAACCTTGTTTTTTCGTCTATTTTAGGTTAATTCGTTATGTAAATGAGCCAAAACAGATACCAAGAAGACCGCGAATCCTTAAAAGAACTGCTCCAACAGTACCGGAACCTCAAGCTTGGCCGCCAGCACCGATTTTTGGAGGAGGATGCATTTTTACGCATTATTGACTATTTCGACGAAAAAGACAATGTAAAAGAGGCCCTAGAAGCCGTTGAAATTGGGTTGTCTCAATTCCCTTTTGCCTCAGCACTTATGATCAAAAAGGCCGATTTGCTTATAGTTGATAAACGTTATCTAGATGCACTTGACATTTTAGAAACTTCAGAACTCTATGACAATTCAGATATTGATTTATACATTTTAAAAACGGATGCTTATTTAGCACTTGATCAACCAGAAAAAGCTGCCGAACTTTTGGAGGCAGCTATTCATAAATTTGAGGGAGATGAAAAAGTGGATCTTCTTTTTGAATTAGCTGATGTGTATGACGATTATGAATCTTTTGAAAAAGTTTTTGATTGCTTGGTGCTTATTTTGGAACAAGAACCCGCTAATGAAGAAGCTTTATATAAAATTTGTTTTTGGACAGACTATACTGGGCGAAACGAAGAGAGCATAAAGCTACATCAAAAAATAATTGATCAACTTCCGTATAGTGAGCTAGCTTGGTTTAATTTGGCTGCTGCTTACCAAGGTTTAAAACTCTACGAAAAATCAATTGATGCCTATCAATATGCAGTAGCTATTGATGATAAATTTGACTACGCTTACCGGAATATGGGTGATGCCTATTTGCGCCTTCGTAAATACAAAGAAGCTGTTGAAGTGCTTGAAAAAGTAGTGTCACTAACAAGACCCGAAGATGTGATATACGAAGCAATTGGTCATTGCTATCATAAAATGGGAAAGATTGCTCAAGCAAGATTTTATTATAAAAAAGCAGTTCACTTAAATCCGGATGACAGTAAACTATATTATAAAATTGCAGTAACGTATATGTTGGAAAAACAGTGGCAGCCTGCTGTTAAGCAACTTGAAAATGCGATGCGCATGCACCGTGCAATCACCGAATATAATTTAGCCATGGGAGAGTGTAAATCTAACCTTGGTCAATTTAAAGAAGCAGTCCATTATTTTGGTGTTGTTGTAAAGCACAAGCCTAAAAATGTTTCGGGATGGGAGGCACTTATCAATTGTTTACTCACTGCCGAATATTTTGATGAAGCGCTCTTCCAAAGTAAAAATGCACTTGTCGCCACAGATCATAAGCCCGTTTTTTTATTTTACCACAGTGCCATTTTATTTATTATTGGCAAATCAAAAGAAGGATTAATCTTATTAGAGCAGGCCATGTTAGCCGCTCCAAAGCTTTTAAAAAAATTCATAGATATTAGGCCTTCTATTCTTCAAAATGCCCAGGTGGTGGATGTTATTGCTAGGTTTAAGCGCAGAAGGAAGATATAGGTCAAACCAAATGAACCTCTTATAATCAGCCTCAAAAAGTCATTTGTTTAACTTATTTTTGCATTTCAGTAAAAAAATTAGAACTATGAATTTTAATTTATCACAAATTCCAATACGTACCACACAGCCCAGAACTTCTGGATTGACCATGATTATGGACAAGGGGTTAAGCATAAACGAAGTGCATAATTTTATGAGTGTGGGTGGTCCGCATTCTGATGTGATTAAGTTGGGATTTGGAACTTCTTTTGTTACCCCAAATCTTAAGCAAAAATTAGAGGCTTATCAGTCCTATAATATCCCTCTTTATTTTGGAGGTACTTTATTTGAAGCGTTTTTAGTGCGCGGTCAATTTGATGACTATGTTAGTATTTGTAAAGATTATGGTATTACATACATGGAAGTGAGTGATGGATCTATTAGTATTCCGCACACCGAAAAATGTGGTTACATAGAAAAATTAGCAAAACACTTTACCATTTTAAGTGAAGTGGGTAGTAAAGATGCTGCGCATATTATTCCACCCTACAAATGGATTGAGTTAATGCGCGCAGAGCTTGAAGCTGGTGCAACCTATGTGATTGCAGAGGCGCGTGAAGCTGGTAATGTAGGCATTTACAGAGGTAGTGGAGAAGTGCGTGAAGGTCTTGTTCAAGAAATTTTAACGCAAATTCCTGCCGAAAAAATTATTTGGGAAGCGCCGCAAAAAGCACAGCAACTCTATTTCTTAGAACTCATTGGTTGCAATGTCAACCTTGGTAATATTCCTCCTCATGAGATCATTGCACTTGAAGCTATGCGTATTGGATTAAGAGGAGATACTTTTGAATTGTACTTAAATAAGTAAGCGCGTTATGAAACGTTATGGACTCATTGGTTATCCCTTAACGCATTCATTGTCACAGCAATATTTTACACAAAAGTTTATTGAAGAAGGAATTGAAGATTGTATCTACGAAAGGTTTTCAATTCCTTCTATCACTGATTTGCATGATATCTTACAAGCACACCCAGATTTGTGTGGGTTTAATATCACCATCCCCTATAAAAAAGAAGTACTTGCTTTTTTAACAGAGCGTTCAAAAGCTGTTGAAGAAGTAGGGGCATGTAACTGTGTAAAAATTGAAGCTGGTAAACTAATCGGTTATAATACAGATGTAATTGGTTTTGAAAATTCTTTAATTCCTTTTTTAAAACCAACCCATAATAAGGCATTGGTTTTAGGAACAGGTGGTGCCGCCCTTGCGATTGTTTATGTACTGCAAAAGTTGGGCATTGCATTTAATTATGTATCACGAACTGCAGCGACCGGGCAATTTGCTTACAATGATTTAGATGCTTCCGTTATGGCGTCACATACCCTTATCATTAATACCACACCGCTGGGGATGTTTCCAAATATTGAAGCTTGCCCGGATATTCCGTATGATTTACTAACGCCTGCACACCATTTGTTTGATTTAACCTATAACCCCGCAGTATCAACCTTTTTAACAAAGGGGATGCAAGTGGGAGCAACTATTCAAAATGGGCAACAAATGTTTGTTGAACAAGCCGAACAGTCTTGGCGTATTTGGAACAGCTAATATTATTGAAGCGTCACTGTTTTTTTAAGCCTGATATCCCTGGAAGAACTTCCAATCATAATGATAAAATCGCCTGGTTCAATAACGGTTTCCATTTTTTCATTGAGCATTTCAAAGTCTTCTGGGTAAAGTGTTAGCGTAATTGTTTTTGATGCGCCTGGTTGTAAATGAATTCTTTCAAATCCTTTTAATGCTTGAACAGGTCTTGCCACCGATGCTATTTGATCTCTAAGGTATAATTGAGCTACTTCGTCACCTGCACGTTTACCCGTATTTGTTACAACAAAGGAAACATTAATTTTATCTCCTTTTTTTGCAACCGGTTTTTCAATGGTCAAATTGCTGTATTCAAATGTGGTATAACTAAGCCCATATCCAAAAGGAAATAGGGGAAGGCCAGTAAGATTTTCATAATCATCGCCACGGCCGGTTGGTTTATGGTTGTACACAAGCGGAAGTTGTGCCTCGCTTACAGGGAAGGTGATTGGTAGTTTAGCACCCGGGTTATATTCACCTGAAAGTACGGCTGCTACGGCATGTCCGCCTTCTTCACCTGGGTACCACACATCTACAATGCTGCTTACTTTGTCTATCCAATTACCCATGGTAACAGCACTTCCGCCTACAATAACAACAACAGTTGGCGTTCCCGTAGCTGCTACTTTTTGAATGAGTTGTTCTTGTTCGCCTGGTAATTGTAAGGATGCTCTATCTCTAAATTCACCTTCTTCTAGTCCTACTACTACTATGGCTACTTTTGATTTTTTTGCTGCAGTAACGGCTTCATTTATTTTTTCTTCAATCGTATTTGCCACGCCAACATTCCAAATTAATTTGATGGTTGCATTTCCGTTTGGCTCTTTAAATTCTACTCGGATGGGATAATTAGTACCTGCTGTAAAATTAAAATCAACTAGGTTGGTATGAAAGCTTTGCTTGTCCCAATTGTTAATGATGAGTTGATTGTTGATGTATAATTTATAGCCATCGTTACCTTCAATTCCAATTTTGTAAGTACCAGTTTGAGGTGCTGTGATATTGCCGGTCCATCTTGCACAAAAAAATTCTGGCGTTATAAGTGGATCTGGCGTAGAGATAGTCCAATGAAAATTGATGGTTTTGTCAACTCTTTTTACAGTGGGGGTAACCCCAAACTCAATGCCATTAAAATATTCGGCAGTAAGGCCTTCAACATTTTGATTGTTTTGTGTAGTCGACAAATATTTGCTCGGTACAATATTCCAGGTTTTGTTATATCGGCCCGGGCCAGCTGCGGTGATTATTTTTTTAGTGCCATATTTCAAAAGCATACCATCTAAAATGCTTACCTTTTTTGTACCGGGTCCACTATAACCGCCAAGTCTAGCTTCTGTGGCGTCGTTGCCAATGAGGGCAATGCTTTCCACAGTAGAAGAAATGGGTAATAATCCATTTTTGTTTTGCAATAAAACAATGGATTCTAATGCTGCTTGGTGAGCAATTTTTTTATGCGCTACTTCAAAGTTTGCTGATTCTGTAGCTTTGATATCGAGGTAGGGCGTTTCAAATAAACCTAGTTCAAATTTTGCCCTTAAAACCCTGCTTACTGCATCATCTAATCTTGCTTGATTAATTTGACCATTTAAGAAAGGAGGTATAAATAATTTGTAATGTTCTTGTGCTGTTTGGAATAAAACATCAAGGCCATTGTTGACAGCGTTTTTACCTGCGTCTGGGTAATCTTTTGCAGTATAATGTAAAACATTGGCGCCGCCCACGGCGCCAGCATCGGATATCACAAATCCATTAAAGCCCCACTCTTTTTTTAATAGATTATTTAATAGATAGTCATTGGCAGTTGCAGGGCTTCCATTCACTGAGTTGTAAGAAGTCATGATAGATCTCGCACCAGCTTTTTGTACCGCATCTTTAAAAGGAGGGTAGTGGATTTCAGATAAATACCTTTCATTCATGTCTATGGAATAACTATCTCTTCCGCCATCGCCCACATTGGCAACAAAATGTTTTGGGGTAGCAATAATATTTTCGTCTTCTAAAGTTTTCATATACGCAACACCCATTTTGCTACTTAAAAAAGGGTCTTCTCCGTAGGTTTCTTCGGTGCGGCCCCATCTAACATCTGTTGCAATATTAATCACCGGTGATAGTATTTGTCGGATCCCTCTAATTTTTGATTCTTTTGCAATCGCGCCAGCAACAGCTTCCATAGTGCTTGTTTTAAATGTAGCGGCGAGTCCAATACTTTGCGGAAATATGGTGGAACCCTGTCTTACTAGCCCGTGTAGTGCTTCGTCAAATGGGAGCATGGGAATACCAAGTCTAGTGCTGTCCATAAAAAAACGCTGAATGGCGTTTACTTTTTTAGCAAGGCTTACAGCTGTTTCTGTTGCATTGTATTGTAACATTTGTTGTGCGCCTTCTGCACCCGCAGATGCGGCACTTACTTGAAATCCAAATAGGCCATCTTTGTATTTGTAACCCTCGCCTGGTTTGATATCACCAGGGATCATAAATAGTTGCCAAAACTTTTCGGTAGGGGTCATTCTGCCCAAGAGGTCCTTCACTCTTTCATTGATGGGTGCCCTGCTATTTTTATACAAAGGGATTGTTTGTGCAAATGCTCCGGATGTGGCAACAAATTGTACTAAAAAAACAATCAGAAAACGAAATGTGTTTTTACGGATGATCCTATTTTTTGTGTTCATAGCTAGGCTTGGTATGCGTTTAAAAAATCGATGAGTTTTTGTACTGCTTTTTTTCTGTGGCTAAATTTATTTTTTTCTGCAATATCCATGTTTGCAAATGTGGTGTTGCTGCCTTCTGGAATAAAAACGGGATCATAGCCAAATCCATTTGTCCCATCCATTTCATTTGTTATATGGCCTTTGCAAATACCTTCGAATTGGTATTCCTTTCCGTCAATAATAAGTGATACAACAGTTCTAAATTGAGCAGCTCTTGTTGGTTTATCTTTTAGTTCCGCTAATAGTTTGTTAATATTGTCTTGCATGTTCCTTCCTTCGCCTGCATACCTCGCCGATTTAACTCCGGGTGCACCGCCAAGTGCCTCTACTTCTAATCCTGTATCCTCGCTAAATACAGCTTCGTTTGTTAGTTTGTAAATGGTCGAAGATTTTTCGGTGGCATTTCCTTCCAATGTGTCGTGCGGTTCTGGAATATCAATGTGAATGCCAACTTCTTGCAAAGTAAAAATTTGAAATTTTTGATGGCTAAGGTGTTTGATTTCCTCCACCTTATTTTTGTTATTGGTTGCAAAAATTATTTTCATCAACTACTGAATATTAAATGTCTTTTTAAGTGCATTCCAAAGTTTTCCTTTTTCTAATTTTGCCGCATCATTTTTTAATAGCATTGCTTGTAATGGGGCAGCAAATAAAAGGGTGCAATTGTCATATTGTTGTACTTGGTATTGGGGTACTTCAAAAGGAAGTGCAATGCTAGCAGCACTGATATCAAATAAAATGATAGTGGTAGGTTGTAATTCTGTTTTTATTTGCGTGTAGTTTGTATGTTGGTTGGCAGTATTAACAATGGCAACGTCGCCCATATTTAATTTACATGCGGCAAGTATAGCAGTTAAAAATTGCAAGGATTCATCTGCAACATGAACGGCTAAACTATCGCTTAATAGTAAGGTTACCTTTTTTTGGTTGTTGCCCAAAAAGCTAATTGGTTTTTGGGTAGGCGCATCCTCGGTTGTAAGTGCCATTGTCCCGCTCTTTTTCGTGTTAAGTGCATCTGTGCGCTTACTACTGCTCTCTTTTGCATCCACTAAAACAAGGTCATCTTTATATAATGAGGCAATAACAAAGGGAGGAAGTAAATTATTTTCGGAATTCATGGCTATTTTACAATATTAACGATTGTTAGTTTTCTTTTTTTTTGTTTCTTTGCACCAAATATAAAACTATGGCAGCAGCACTTGAAGTAA
>JBMSJE010000023.1:0-25212 GCA_049418605.1 Sediminibacterium sp.
TCAAAAAACAAATCCAAAAGAAGGTATTTTTTGTGATCAAATATTTGCGGGTAAAGTTCCTGTAACGAATACACAAAAATTTACGCCAACAATGATTAGTACTGGAAAGGGTAGATCAACCTGTGCTTATTTTTTACCAGATGGTAAACATATTATTTATGCGTCCACACATTTGGGCGCAGATAGTTGTCCACCAGTTCCGGATAGAGCAAAATATGGCAACAAATATATTTGGCCACTTTATAATAGTTACGACATTTTTATGGCAGACATGTCTGGTAAAATTGTGAAACAAATGACCAGCGCTAAAGGATATGATGCTGAAGCCACGTTATCTCCAGATGGCAAAAAAATGATTTATTGTTCCGATAAAAGCGGTGATTTAGAACTCTATGTAATGGATTTAAAATCCGGCAAAGAAATTCGCGTAACCAATGAATTAGGGTATGATGGTGGTGCATGGTTTAGTCCCGACGGAACCAAAATTGTTTGGCGTGCTAGTAGACCAAAAACTCCAGAAGCGATTAAAGAATACAAAGAATTATTAGCAGAAGGCATGGTAGCACCAACCAATATGGAAGTGTTTGTAGCAAATGCCGATGGTTCAAATGCCAAACAAATTACAGCATTAGGTCAGGCCAACTGGGCGCCTAATTTTACACCTGATGGTAAGCATATTATTTTTTGTAGCAACCACGAGTACAAAAGAGGATTTCCATTTAATATGTACCTCATAGACTTAGAAGGAAAGGGACTTGAAAAAATTAGTAGAGACAAAGGCTTTGATGCTTTCCCTATGTTTAGCCCAGATGGCAAAAAAATTATTTTTGCTTCTAACAGAAATAACGGCGGAACTCGAGATACCAACTTGTTTGTTGCTGACTGGATAGAATAAATCCAAATCCACTATATTAGCAGTATAAAAAAACAAACACTATGGCAACTGGACTTTTACACCTACACAATTTATTGCGTTGGATCATCCTTGTTTTACTACTCGTATCCATTGTAAAAGCTTATACAGGTTGGCAGTCAAAAAAAGAGTTTGATGCAGCAGATAAAAAAACTTGGCTCTTTACCATGATAGCTGGGCATATCACTTTGCTACTAGGACTCTATCAAGTACTTGCAGGTCGTATTGGTATGTTTACAGCAGAGGTTGCTGCTGGTACTTCTGTAATGAAAGATAAATTTTTGCGTTTTTATTGGGTGGAGCATCCGGTAACCATGATTGCTGCCATTGTTTTTTTAACACTCGCCCATGGCGTTGCTAAAAAGAATTTGGATAGCACCACCAAGTATAAAAAAGCGTTTTACTTTTTTGTGGTTGCGCTGGTATTAATTTTAGCGGGTGTGCCTTGGCCGTTTAGAGGTATTGAAATTGCGCGTCCACTTTTTCCGGGCATGTAATTTTTCAATGGCCTTTTATGCCCTTGTTCCTAGTTCAATAATTTGACAGTTTTTAATGTCGGTCCCGTCAATATCTATTTTGATGAGGGTTATAACTTTATGCCATCCCTGCTTGCCAGCGGCTCCTGGATTGATATGTAAACAGGCCATTGCGGGGTCATAGATTACTTTTAATATATGGCTATGACCGCTTATAAATAACTGCGGTTTATAGGCGGCAATGATTGGCTTTGTTACTTTATTATAATTAGGCGGGTAGCCGCCAATATGAAATAGCATGACTCTAATGCCTTCTATTTCAAATTGTAGGCACTCGGGAAATTCGGATCTAATATCTTGACCGTCAATATTACCGTAAACACCACGAAGTGGCTTTATAGCCCGTAGTGCCTTTGCTACCTCGTAGCTTCCAAAATCACCAGCATGCCAGATTTCATCGCAATCGGCAAAATGATGCGCTACTTTTGGGTCCAAATAGCTGTGGGTATCTGAAATAAGCCCAATCCGTTTCATATATCTAAATTATCCGCGCGCAAACTACTTAATATTGGCATGGTTAAACCTAATTTTTATTCTTGTTAAGGCTTTTGTATATTCGTTACCATACAGTAATCGAAAAATTAAATCATGAAAAAATTAGTACTTGCTTTATTGGTGCTTGCATCATTTGCTGCAACTGCACAAGAAGCTCAAAATTTTACCGTTAGCGGTACCCTTCAAAATATTGCACTACCAGTAAATAAGGTATACTATTCTTATAGAGCTGATGGCGTAACGGTAAGAGACAGTGTTGCCCCTGTTGGTGATACATATAGTTTTTCAGGTAAAATAGCCGAGCCATTAATGGTAACCATTTTTGTACGTTATAAAAATGATGCAGAAGGCAAGCCTATTAAAATGTTTCAACCTCGTGACTATGCTTCTGTGTTTGTAGCACCTGGTGCTATTCAAGTAAGTTCGGTAGATTCTTTTAGTAATATCAAAGTAAAGGGATCAAAAGCCCATGAAGCTTATCTCGCTCTAACTGAAAAAACAAAACCAGTTAATGATAAAATGCAAGCGGCTAATAAAGCATATAGTGCAGCGTATAAGGCTAAGGATTCTGCTGCTATGAAAACCTTGGATGCCACTTTTGATGCGCTCGATGCCGATATGAAAGAAGTGTACAAAGGTTATTTAGCAAGCAATAACAATTCTCCCATTGCCATGTATGCGCTAGGTCAGATGGCTGGTTGGGATATTAATCCAGAAGTAGTGGAGCCTATTTACAAAGCTTTGTCTGAGCCTGCCCGCGCCACCCCAAGTGGAAAGGCTTTTGCGGAAAAAATTGAAACTGCTAAAAAAACAGCGGTTGGTGCGATGGCTATGAACTTTACCCAAAACGATACCTTAGATGTGCCTGTGTCACTTTCTAGCTTTAAGGGTAAATATGTATTAATTGACTTTTGGGCGAGCTGGTGCGGTCCTTGCCGTCAAGAAAACCCAAATGTGGTAAAAGCTTTTCAGGCCTATAACGCAAAAGGCTTTACCGTGTTAGGTGTTAGTTTAGACCAGCCAGGTGCAAAAGACAAATGGATAAAAGCCATCCATGACGACAACTTAACTTGGACACAGGTTTCAGATTTGAAGTATTGGGACAATCAAGTTGCCAAACAATATGGTATTCAAGCAATTCCACAAAACTTCCTTGTTGACCCTGCTGGGAAGATCATTGCCAAGAATATTAGGGGAGAGGAACTGTCTAGCAAGCTTGCTACTATTTTCAAATAGACAAAATAAACATTGAAAATCAAGGACTTAGGTAATTTTTTACAAATTCTGTAAATTTTTCCCCGTTTTCTTCGTATTTCGGTTGCATTCTAATATCTTTGCAGCCCCAAAAATTGTATGTCTAAACAACCGTTGATCAAACAAGATGGAGTTATTCTAGAAGCACTGAGCAATGCTATGTTCAGGGTTAAGCTAGAAAATGGCCACGAAATATTGGCTACCATCTCAGGAAAAATGAGGATGCACTACATCAGAATTTTACCTGGCGACAAGGTCGGCGTTGAAATGAGTCCATACGATTTAAGTAGGGGTCGGATTATTTTTAGGTACAAATAACCGGGTAGGATAAACCGAATAACAACCAGACTAAAACTAAAGAGATGAAAGTTAGAGCTTCAATCAAAAAGCGTAGTGCAGATTGCAAGATTGTTAAGCGCAAGGGTAAACTTTTTGTAATCAACAAAAAGAATCCTCGCTTTAAGCAACGTCAAGGATAAAACTATTGGTGGTGCGCATTTGCACCCAATTGTTTTTTCAATCAGTAACTACAAATAGTAAAATAAAATTTAAAAAAAGCATATGGCTCGTATTGCCGGTATTGACTTACCAAAAAACAAAAGAGGCGAAATTGGTCTGACCTATATTTTTGGTATTGGTCGTTCAACTGCACAGTATATCTTAACCAAAGCAGGTATTGACTTTAATAAAAAAGTAAATACCTGGAATGATGAAGAACAAACTGCAATTCGTAACATCATCAACAGTGAGTTCAAAGTAGAAGGTGCTTTACGTAGTGAAGTTTCTATGAGTATTAAGCGTTTGTTAGACATCGCTTGTTACCGTGGTCTTCGTCACAGAAAAGGGTTGCCAGTTCGTGGTCAACGTACCAAAACAAACAGCCGTACCAGAAAAGGTAAGCGTAAGACAGTTGCCGGTAAGAAAAAGGCACCTAAAAAATAATTAATTTGGTAAGAGCGGTTAGTCAACCGCTTTTGCCATTTTTAATATACAAACCCAAAAGCTGTCGGATCGCCGCTTAATTGCATCGCAAAAAAGTAGCAGTAGAAGTTTCTGGTACCCAGGTTAAACTCGGGTTATTTTTTAAAGACTACCTCAAAAAACAAAAATGGCTAAACCACAAAAAGCGCAGAACAGTGCAAAAGCTGCTGCCAAAAAAAGAGTTGTAAAAGTAGATGCTGCTGGTGAAGTACGTATCTCTGCAACATTCAACAACATCATCATTTCTTTTACCAACAAAACGGGTCAAGTAATTAGCTGGAGCAGTGCTGGTAAAATGGGCTTCAAAGGTTCAAAAAAGAATACACCATATGCCGCCCAAATGGCTGCTGCTGATGCTGCGAAAGTAGCTTCTGACGCAGGTCTAAAGCGTGTAGATGTATTTGTTAAAGGACCTGGTGCTGGCCGTGAAGGTGCTATTCGTTCTATCGCACAATCAGGTATCGAAGTAACTTCTATCAAAGACGTTACGCCAATGCCACACAACGGTTGTCGTCCTCCAAAACAAAGAAGGGTTTAATTATTTTATTATACAGGGTGTATCATTCATTTTAGATTTTTAACAATGATACATCGTCATTAAAAAATCACAAAAAAGGTCCGCAGCCTTATAAAAATTGCGTTAAAAAAAATGGCACGTTATACAGGTCCAAAAACAAAAATCTCCAGAATCTTTGGAGAGCCAATCCTCGGGAATGGCAAATGGTTGGGTAAAAACAGCAACCCTCCAGGTCAACACGGCGCAGCACGTAAGCGTAAGAGCTTAGGTGAATATGCACTTCAATTACGTGAAAAGCAAAAGGCAAAATATACTTATGGTGTATTAGAGCGTCAATTCCGTAAAACATTTGAAGAAGCAGCTCGCTTAAAAGGTGTAACTGGTGAAAACTTGATCAAATTATTAGAAGCTCGTTTAGATAACACAGTATTCCGTATGGGGTTAACAGCTAGTCGTCCAGAAGCACGTCAGTTGGTGAACCACAAGCACGTAACTGTAAACGGCGAAATCATGAACGTTCCTTCTTACACATGTAAGCCAGGTGATGTTATTGGTTACCGTCCTAAGAGTGCTCATAATTCTGCATTAACTAGCAAGAGCCGTGGTAAAAACCCTAAGTTCGGTTGGTTAGATTGGAACGAAAATGAAAAGAAGGGAACTTTCATCACTTTCCCAGAAAGAGAGAATGTACCTGAAAACATTAAGGAGCAACTAATCGTAGAATTGTACTCTAAATAATACGTACTAAAATCCAATTTCCGGTTTCAATATTGACCCGGACAAACTAATAAAAAACAAGTTTTAATATGGCCATATTAAGCTTTCAAAAACCAGACAAAATTGTTCTACAAAAAGCAACAGAGTTTGACGGACAATTTGAATTCCGTCCTTTAGAACCAGGCTTTGGTTTAACAATCGGTAATGCCTTACGCAGAGTATTACTTAGCTCACTGGAAGGATATGCAATTGTAGGTATCAAAATCGAAGGTGTAGACCACGAGTTTGCTACAATCAAAGGAATTACAGAAGATGTAACTGAAATCATATTAAACTTGAAGCAAGTACGTTTCAAGAAAAATGTGGATCATGAAGTTGCAACAGAAAAAATCAATTTATCTATCAAAGGTCGTACCGAATTTAATGCAGGTATGATTGGTGAATTATCTCAACATTTTCAGGTAATGAATCCTGAGTTGAGCATATGCACGATGGATACTACTTCTAAAATGGATATCGAATTAACGATTTCAAAAGGTCGTGGTTATATTCCAGCAGAAGAAAATAAAATTAAAGATGCTCCTTTCGGATACATCGCTATCGATTCTATTCACACGCCCATCAAGAACGTTAAATACGCTATTGAAAACTATCGTGTAGAACAAAGAACAGACTACGAAAAATTAATTTTAGACGTAGCTACCGATGGTACCATTCATCCAGAAGATGCTGTAAAGCAAGCTTCTCGTATTCTTATCCAACACCTTATGATCATTACGGATGAAAACATCACGTTTGATAATAAAGAAGATAAGAAAGAAGATGTAGTAGACGAGCATGTATTACAATTACGTAAAGTGCTTAAAACTCCACTAGAAGATTTAGATCTTTCTGTACGTGCGTTTAACTGTTTAAAAGCAGCTAAAATCAATAGCTTAAGTGAACTTGTTCAATACGAGCAAGAAGACCTTATGAAATTCAGAAACTTTGGTCAAAAGTCATTGTCTGAAATTGAGCAAGTGTTAACTGAAAGAGGCCTAAGCTTTGGTATGGATTTAGGTAAATTAGGTTTAGATAACTTAGATAATTAATATAAGGGCTTAGCCCATTATTCACGCCTTACAATTCCTGACACGGTGTAAGGATTAAAAACAAATGTCATGCGTCACGGAGACAAAATCAACAACCTAGGCCGTAAAAAAGCACATAGGGAAGCATTGTTAGCCAATTTGGCTAGTCAGTTAATTACGCACAAGCGTATTGTTACTACTTTAGCAAAAGCTAAAGCGTTAAGAACATACGTAGAGCCGTTAATTACTAAAACTAAAAAGAGCGATAACAAAGAAACAATCATGCACCAGCATAGGGTTGTTTTTAGTTACTTACAAGACAAAGAAGCTGTAAAAGAACTATTTACAGTTGTTGGTCCTAAGGTAGCAGGTCGTCCGGGTGGTTATACGCGTATCCTTAAATTGGGCATTCGTCCGGGGGATAATGCAGAAAAGGCAATGATTGAACTAGTAGATTTCAACGAAATCTATGGTAATTCAGTAAATGCAGCTTCTGAACCAGCTAAGAAAACACGTCGTAGCCGTGCAACCAGCAAAAAAGCGGATGTTGCAGAAGCAGAAGTGGTAGCTGAAACACCAGCAGCAGAAACAGCAGTAGAACCAAACGCAGATTCTTCATCTGATAATGCAGCTGAATAATTTGAAACAGTGATATTATATAAAAGGCAAGGCTTTGGTCTTGCCTTTTTTTATGTGTAAAAAAAAATAAGGAGATACAAGAGAATTGAACTTTTTTTGTACCATCAAACAAATCAAAAACTAGCATTCCAATGACGCTTCAAGCCAAAAAGCCCGCAATCCTAATTCTTGCCGACGGACATGTATTTCATGGTAATGCTTTTGGTAAAATAGGTAGTACTACCGGAGAAATTTGTTTCAATACTGGTATGACCGGTTATCAAGAGGTATTTACAGATCCAAGTTATACAGGTCAGGTTCTTATCATGAACAATGTGCACATAGGTAATTATGGCGTAAAAGATACTGATGTAGAAAGTAGTACTGTAAAAATTAGAGGCCTCATTGCGCGTAATTTGGAGGAGCAGTTTAGCAGACTTCTAGCCAACGGCGATTTAAACACGTATTTGGTTAATAATAATTTAGTAGCTATTGATAATTTAGATACCCGAGCTCTTGTTGCGCATATCAGGGAAAAAGGTGCGATGAACTGTATTATTTCTTCTGATGATTTAGATATTGAGTCATTGAAAAAGAAATTAGCCGCTGTGCCTAGTATGGATGGATTGGAATTAGCCAGTACGGTTAGTACTACATGTGAATATGAATTAGGTAATCCGGCTGCTGCTATTAAAGTAGCGGTGTTAGATTTTGGTGTTAAACAACATATTTTACAATGCTTGGTGGATAGAGGCGCTCATGTTAGAGTGCATCCTGCAAAAACACCGTTAAGTCGTTTAAAAGAATTCAATCCTTCTGGATATTTTATTTCTAATGGTCCTGGCGATCCTGCTTCTATGGATTATGCGATCACTACCGTTAAAGAAATTTTAGAAGAACAAAAACCAGTATTTGGAATTTGTTTAGGACATCAATTACTCGCGCTTGCAAATGATATTCCAACTTTTAAAATGCACCATGGACATAGAGGACTCAATCATCCAGTAAAAAATATTATTACGGGCCAGTGTGAAATTACAACGCAAAATCATGGTTTTGGTGTAGATCCTGAAGCCGTAAAAAATCATCCGAATGTAGAAGTGACGCACGTTAATTTAAACGACAATTCTATTGAAGGTATTCGTTTAAAAAACAAGCCTGCTTTTAGTGTGCAGTACCACCCCGAAAGCACGCCAGGTCCGCATGATAGCCGTTATTTGTTTGATAATTTTATTGATTTAATTAAAGCAAAGGCCTAGTTATGAAAATAGTAATCATCAACGGACCCAATTTAAATTTGTTGGGCAAAAGAGAGCCAGAAGTATATGGCACTGCTGGTTTTGATGATTGCTACAATGCTTTGGTAGCCAAGTATCCAACTATTGATTTCGAATATTTTCAATCAAATATCGAAGGGGAACTCATCAACGAATTACAACGCGTAGGCTTTACGGCTAACGGAATTATTTTTAATCCAGGCGGTTACACCCATACCTCTGTTGCGATAGGAGATGCCGTAGCAGCCATTACAACGCCGGTTATAGAAGTGCATATTAGTAATGTGCATGCAAGAGAAGATTTCAGAAAAATTTCACACGTATCAGCAAAGGCTATCGGTTCCATTATTGGACTTGGCCTAGAGGGCTATCAATTAGCGGTAGAGTGGTTTGTAAAAAAAGGTTCTTAATTTTCTATCCATATGTTTAAGTCCTATTCCCAAAAAGTATTCGGGCTCATTTTGATTGCTGCATGCCTCAAAATGATTGCTGCTCCTTTTTTGGAACTTGGTAATGACGAAGTCTATTACTGGACGTATGCACTGCAAATCGATTTTAATCATTTTGACCATCCGCCCCTTGTAGGTTTTTTGATTCGAGCATCTACCTTAAATATGCAATGGGCGTCTGAACTGAATATGCGATTGGGGGCTATTATCAGTGCAAGTTTGGGTTGTTATTTTGTTTTTAAAACAACTACTGTTTTAGCAAATGAAAGGGCCGGATTTTATGCTGCTATACTCTATCAAGCAGGCGTATATACGGGTTTTATTGCCGGATTTTTTATTTTACCGGATAGTGCGCAACTCATTTTTTGGACAGCGTCTTTGTATGTGATGTCATTACTACTATTTGGAAATAAAGAAAAGCAAATAGTTTACTGGATTATACTAGGGCTACTTATTGGATTTGCGACACTTTCGAAAGTACATGGTTTATTTTTATGGGCGGGCTTTGGAGCCTATTTATTATGTACAAATTACAAGCGCTTATTTTCTTTTGGTTTTATATTGGCCATAGGGGTTACACTTTTTTGCACACTGCCTATTGTATACTGGAATGTCATTTACGATTTTATTACTTACCGTTTTCATTCGGAACGTGTAACACACACAGGCATTGATGTTTCTAGTTTTGCAACTGAAATAATAGGAGAGGTTTTATACCAAAACCCATTCGTATATATTTTAATGTTAGCTGCTGTAGTAGGATTTAAAAAAGTATCATTTCAACAAAATAATAGTGGACGCTGGTTATTATGGATGAGCCTGCCACTTATATTCATTTTTTGGACGGTAGCGCTATTTAATCCTACGCTTCCACACTGGTCGGGCCCCGCATTTATTCCATTAATGATAATCGCTGGTATTTATTTAGATCAAAAAAAACAAAACTGGCCACTACATGTACTAAGAACTTCTGTTGTAGTCGTGTTTACAATTTTACTAGCACTCGTTGTTATAGTGCAAAAATATCCGGGTAATTTTGGGAGTCAAAAAAATGAAAACCTTGGAGAGTATTGCCCTACACTTGATTTAAGTGGATGGAAAGATTTTAGTGCCGCTTTTAAAACCATAGCAGCTCAGGATCAATCTAATCATATGATGGGTAAAGCACCTTCCATTATTGTAGGCAAATGGTTTCCGGCTGGACACCTAGAATTTTATACATCGCGTACCACTGGGCTTTCTTTAATTGGCATAGGTCCACTACAGGACATTCATAAGTTTGCTTGGTTGAACAAACAGCGTCCTGCATTAACACTCGGTACTGATGCGTATTGTATAGTTCCTTCTAATGTTCCTTTTAACGTTACAGAAGCGTATGGTCAATATTTTAAATTGATTGACGCACCAGTTATAATTGACCAAAAAAGGAGTGGTGTTGTTGTTAGGCATTTTTTAGTGTACCGTTTGCATGGTTGCATTAAAGTTCCGCAACCTATCTTGTAAGCAAACCTTAGAATAGCTTTTCAAAATCTCTTCTATAAGAAATACTAGCACCAAAACGGTTACGTCTGCCAAAGCTGGACCCACTTATGTCTAGGCTATTTTTATTAAATAGTATAGCTCTTAATTTTCTGTCTTGGGTAAGAATGAATTCTATATTTAAATCGGGAAGCCATTGTAAGTTTCCATTTTTAACACTTGAAGAATTACTTAAATTAAAATCTAGATCTCCACCAAAGGTCACAACAATTTTATCTTCGAAAAAGCTTTTACCTACTTTAAAATTTACACGTGATCTGTTAATGCCTGTATTTGAGGCGGTCGTATTGATACCGGAAGCAGCCCCTAATAGATCTGCATTGCTGTATAAAGATGTCCCAACGTCAAAGCGTAAGCTTTTGTCGCCTGTTAGCTTGTAAAGCATATTGGAGAACATTTTATTAATCTCCTTGGTTAGTATTTGAGAGAGTGTATTTACACCAATGGTGGCAAACATGGCATTGGCATTGCCGTTTCCTCCATTGCCAATAGTAGGAGGTGCAAATGAATTGAAAACAATTAAAAATGAAACCTGCTTTAATATTTCATTATCGTCTTGTTCGAGCCTTGTTAAATATTGTACGAGTTCATTGTCTGTTTTAATAGGACTCCCTTGTGGAAAATCAAGTTTAAAACTGATAGATGGCTTTGTTAATTTGTCTCTTAATTGTGCAACTACATATACAGGCCCACGGTATCCTTTGACTGCACCGCTCATATTTAAATTCCCTATGAGATCGTATAGTGCAACCTGCTCTGCGGTATATTGTGCATCTATTTTGATATTGGCTTTATTAGGATCGCCGGTCCATTCGATATAGTTTCCTTTGTTGGGTATTAGTTCAAATGGTTTTTTGATAAGTGATTGAAAACTAAAATCATAGTTCCCTTTATCGATATTGTAGCGTCCTCTTATCGTAAGCGGCTCCGTTGTGCCAGATTTGATTTTGAGTCTTCCACTTCCGTTCGCTTTAATGATATCGCCCGATACGTCGTCTAAAATCACATCTATTTGAGTTTTGTTATTGGCAGTTAAATCAAGGTCCAAGAGTAAATTAAAATCAGAGGCTTTATTTTCAGATTGAATTTCAGTGCCGTACTTTTTATAAGAAATAAAATCTGCTGATGCTGATTCTTTAGATACGGCATTGGGCAATACAATATGGGAGCTATCTGTTGATTCTGCTACAAGTGTAATTTTTGCATTTGTGGATGGGCCTTTAAAATTAAAATTCGCTTTACCAATTGCCTTACCATAAAAAATTGAATTGTCTTTTGCCTTGGTATCTAGAAGTAGCAAATTGTTGGTCGTTATATCAAAATCAAAAGCCATATTTTCAAACTGCTTTTCATACAATTTACCTGAACCGAATGCTTTGTTGTTGTACTTGTCTCTAATCGTAAACTTTCCAAAGTCAATACCATCCTCTAAAAATGTAACGCGCAAACTGTCAATATGATAATCAACCTGTGTATAATCTACTTTTAGTGCCGCATTTTGTACGCTTACCTCTCCTAATAGTGTTGGGCTTGTTGGATTGCCTTGAATACTTAGTTGGCCTGTAGCCCTTCCATCAATATCAGAAAAAATCCCTGTCAAAAACTGTTCAACAAAATTAATTCTGGTATCACTTAATTGAATATTTGTGAATAGTGGTTGCTGCGCGCTATCTGCTAGACTGTAAAAGCCATTTGCACGGATGTTATAATCTTTATTGTCTGATATTACTGTAAATGGAAGCTTGCCTGTTTTTGCATCATACCCAGCTGTTAGATTTACAAGACCTACTGAGTCATTGTCTACCCGTAATTGACTGCTATTAATCCTGGCGTCTACCTTTACATCAGAAAAAATGTTTTTTAATGTAATATTTCCATTGGCAATACCTTCAAAACGTGGTTGTTGAATCAACAAGTTTGTAATATCCCCAATTACAAGGTTATTGAGTTTTATATTGAGTTGATTGGTATTGCCGCCATCCTCTTCTTCGGTTTGAATTAATATTTCTTGGGTACCTTGTACAAACTTTACATTACTTGCCTGTACAAAGTTTTTGCGAAGTACGAGTTCACCTTCTTTTTCGAGGGTCCATTTTTTATTATTCAGGGTAAAATTAGAAGGTTTCCACTGGATGCGAATGCCATCTTGTAAGGTATAAACTTCTGCTTCTAAATTGGCATCATTCAAATTACTAGAAGCACTTGTTTTAACCTGTACAATGGATTTATCATTTTTTGAATCTATTGAAATAATTGAATTGGGGAAATGAATACTATCACCGATACCAAAATTATCTATATTGGTTAATAAGCTGAGGTTGTTGATATCGCCTTTGGCTTGAATGTTAGCGCCAGTGAAAGCGTAGTCATTGATTTTGCCATACGGAATATTTGCTGACGCTATGAGTTGATAGCTTTTGGTATTGATGTTGCCTTCAAACGAAAAGTCATTAAACCCGCTCCAGTTTTTATTGTATAAACTAATATAGGGATCTATATAGTTGGCATTTGCTTTAATGGTAAAATTTTGATCTGCACTTAGTTTGCCTGGCGCCTCTATATAATTAGGGTAGTAGTGGTGTAAAAAGGATTGAATACTTTTTGGTAAATCAGCAACCTTAAATTGTCCGTTGATACTTGCATTAAAGTCGTTACTTTTTAAGGATATAAGTTTTTCAATCCCTATTTGTGATGAACGTAGCGATAAGGAATCGAAATTTAATTTAGTGGTTGAGTCGTTAATATTAGCGTTTAAAAATTTAGCATTTCCTGTAAAATTATCGAGGTTATTCCCCGAAAAATTGGCATCCAATAAGCCCGTAACTTCAATGAACTTTGGATACAGTTTTAGGGCTTTTAAATTTGAATAGGCCAAGTCCCCAACAATATTAAAGGCTGGTATGGTTTGATTGAAATTGATTTCTAGCGAGCTCGTAAAGTTTAGATTGGGGTCGTTGATGATAATATCACCCCTAAAATATTTTTTTTGAAAAGTGCCGTTGGTTACAATGCTCTTATAATCGTAGTTTTTGTATTGAATGGTTCTAATATCTCCACTAATACTCGTTTTTAATTTTTCAATATCAAAGCTGCTGCCTTCGATACTTCCTTTAAAATCTATAGTGCCTATATCGCTATTGTTTGTGAATTTACCTAGGTTGAAGGCGACAGTTTCCAATTTTCCTTTGTAGCTAGGCTCTGCTTGTGTAGGTAGCTTTAAATTGATATCAGTAGTAATACCGCCTAGTGCAGTGCTAAATACGCCCTTGGTAACAAAGTCAAAAGCAGTGCCCTTAAAATCTCCTCGGTATAAAATGGTGCCCAATGAAGCAATGCTGGGGCTTTGTATATTTTGTATTGAAGGGATGAGTTGGGCTAGGTCTTTGTAAGTACTTTGGGCAAACCCTTTTTGTAAAGTTATTTGAGTAGTTTTTATTGCTGGCAACCCTTTCATCGAAAAAGTGCCCGTTAAAATACTATTACTGCCTGTTCTAACTTGTAGTTGGTTGACTGTAAAATCAGCTACTGTTCCTGTATATTTTCCTGAAACCGCTGCCTTAGTTTTAAACGTGGACATAGCGGGAGCAAAAAAAGCAATATCATCTGTGTGTACCACCGATTCTTTGAGATTGGCAACCATTACAACATTTGAGATGTATTTGCTAAAATCTTTTTCAAAATTTGAAAACTTCATAGCATAGTAGTTGCCAATGCGTGACCTGTTGGTTTGAAGGTCTAAATTGGCAAACTCCATGATGTTCTGATTGAACGTAAATGCAGTATTTAGTTTTTTTACCAATAAACCGGATCTTTCTTTAGCAGAAAGCTTTATGGAAGCTTTTATTTCTTTTTCTGATACAAAAGCATTTTTAATAGAAGCGTTGATACTAAAAAAATGGAGATGCGTTCCGTCAAAATTAGGATATGGTTTTTCTAAGTCACTATCAATAACAAGCGAACCTTTATTGATTGTGATTTCATCTGCATTAATGTTGAGTGGACTTGAATTTGTTGGGGTTGCGGCGACCGTTTTTTTGCTATTTTTAGGTTGTAAGGCCGGTATCACTTTCATTACAAAAGAAGGTTGATCTAAACCAACATTCCCTAATTTAATAAATCCGGTAGCGATATTCATTTTTTTGCAATCCGCCACTATACTTACAGTACTTGCGCTCATGTAATTTCCAGTCCACTGATCGTTTTGTTCAAACCTAACAGATTTTAAGTCTATTTTTTTAATTTCGTAATGCTTTTTATTGCCTTTATTGCTTGTGTCGCTGTTGTTAAAATAGTTTGTGATGAATGCGTAATTCCATGTATTTGTTTTTCTATTGATTTTTACAACGGCGTCTTCTATTCCAATATAATTGAGTGTTGCATTTTTTTGCAAGAAAAACCAATCGGTAATTCTTATTTTACATAGGTTCGCAAATAGTAGGGTGTCTTTGTTTAGGTCGCGTACCAGTATACCTTCGATGTTTAATTTATTAAATGGACTAATATTTACTTTTCTGATACGAACCTCGGCACCTAATTTTTTTGAAATAGAGGAAGTGATTTTTTTTGCGATATAGTTTTGTACTGGACTCGTGTTTAAAAGTAGGAGCACCAAAAAGAAGCACGCAACAACCGCGAGCAAAATATTTCTAGATATTTTTAATTTTCTTTTCAGGTTATTTTGTATTCAAGTATCAATTATTAATATCCTGCCACGGCGTCATCGCCTCTTTTATCAGCAACAGTGATTCTTTTACCCGTTGGACCAATAACGATACCGTCGGTTCTACCAATACTTCCTCTTTCTTTTATACGATAGCCCATTTTTTCTAAGGCAGCTTTGGTATTTTGGTTAAATGTCTTTTCTATGCTCACATCATCAGGGAGCCATTGATGATGAAACTTTGGATTATTAATGGCGTCCTCTAAACTCATATTAAAATCAACGAGATTAACAATGGTTTGAAAAACCGATGTTGGAATAGTAGTGCCTCCTGGTGTGCCCATAGTCAAATAAGGCTTGTTGTTTTTTGTAAGTAAGGTAGGCGTCATGGAACTGAGCATTCTTTTATGTGGCGCAATAGAATTGGCCTCTCCACCAATGGCACCATACATATTTGGACTGCCTGGTTTTGCACTAAAATCATCCATTTCATTGTTTAATATAAATCCTGCGCCACCTACAACGGTTCTATTCCCATAGCCTCCATTAAGGGTAGTGGTAACAGCAACCATGTTACCTTCTGGATCAACCACACTAAAATGTGTTGTTTCTTCGGAGATAGGTGCATCACCTGCTACCGTTTGATCGCTTGAGCCTGCAATGCTGGGCTTATAATCTTGCATTCTACCTTTTAAGTATGCGTTGCTAAGTAATGTTTTTTGAGGTACTTTATAAAAATCAGGATCACCAATATGTGCAGCTCGATCAGCGTAAGCACGGCGCTCCACTTCAATCATGAGTTGCACCGACTCGGCAGATTGATAACCCATTTTTTGAACATTGAAGGGCTCTATCATTTTAAGCATCTGGCCAATTAAAATACCCCCACTACTAGGAGGCGCAAAACTAATGACACCATAACCTCTGTAATTAAATACAATAGGGGTTCTAAGTTTTGCTTGATAACTTTTTAAATCTTCGAGTGTGATAAGTCCGCCGCCCCTTTTCATTTCATCAACAATGAGTGTTGCTGTTTCACCTTCATAAAATCCTTTTGCACCATTTTTTTGAATGCGCGTTAGTGTATTAGCAAGTTCTAATTGAATGAGGGTGTCTCCAACTTTCCATTTTGTTTCTTTAACAAATGCAGTAGGCTTTGTTGAATATTTTATAAAATCTTTTTTTGTGCTATTTAAACTAGACGCTTCTCTTTCGGTAATTACAAATCCGTAACGTGCTAAATCAATTGCCGGTTGAATAAGTGCTGCAAATGGAAGTTTTGCATACGGCAAGGTAGCAAAAATACCCGCCACAGTACCCGGAACGCCAGACGCTAAATGACCATTTTGTGAAAGCGCATCTTGTGCATTGCCCGCAGCATCTAAATACATATCTCTTGTTGCTTTTGCAGGAGCAGCTTCTCTATAATCGATGCCAATTAGGCTGCCGTCTTTTTTTCTGGCAAGTGTAAAGCCGCCACCACCAATATTACCTGCTCCCGGGTATACAACTGCCAGTGCAAATTGTGTTGCAATGGTTGCGTCAAATGCATTGCCGCCTTGCTTCATGATAGCGGCGCCAACCATGCTTGCAAGGGGGTGCGCGCTTGTTACACTTGCGCTATTAAAAGTGCCAGATTTTACAACAATATATTGGTACGGATTTACTGCTTTTGTGGGGCCCACAATTGTATTTTCATATTGCCCCATAACGCAGATGGAAAGGCAAAATAAGAGGGCCGTAAAGATTGTTGATTTCATGGTTGAAAATTACTCAATTTTTGGGTAAATCTGGGCCATTTTTTGTTACATTCATGCTTTGTTTAACAAACTGTTCATGATTTAAATGACAGTCTAACTAGATGTTTTGACAGCTATGAAAAAATCTTACTTTTTTATCCTGCTATTTTTAATGGCATTTCAGTTTTCTAGTAATAGCGTATGGTCACAACAGGTGAGTCAGAACAATGGCGGTGTAATGCCTAGTGCCACCATTTTACAATCATTGAGAAAATTGCAGGTGCTTGGTTCTGTTTTATATATTGCCGCACACCCCGACGATGAAAACAACAGTTTATTGCCTTATTTGGCTAAAGAAAAAATGTACCGAACAGCCTATTTGAGTTTAACAAGGGGCGATGGTGGTCAAAATTTAATTGGCCCAGAACAGGGTATTGAGCTTGGTATGATTCGGACCAAAGAATTATTAGCCGCTAGAGAAATAGATGGCGCCGAACAATATTTTACAAGTGCCTATGAATTTGGATTTAGTAAAAGCATGGATGAAGCATTACAAGTATGGGACCGCAAAAAGGTATTAGCTGATGCTGTGTGGGTGATTCGAAATTTTAAGCCAGATGTAATTATTGCGCGCTTTCCTCCGGACGCGCGCGCAGGACATGGCCATCATAGCGCTTCTGCACAAATAACGAGAGAAGCTTTTATTGCAGCTGCTGATCCCAATCAATTTCCGGAGCAATTAACAAATGGTGTTACCGTATGGCAAGCCAAAAGACTACTTTGGAATACGTTTAATTTTGGCGGAGCCAATACTACAAGTAATGATCAGTTTAAAATAGATGTAGGTGTTTATAATGCACTTGAAGGAAAAAGTTATGGTGAAATAGGCGGTGAAGCAAGAAGTATGCACAAAAGTCAGGGAGAGGGAAGACCTCGCCGAAAAGGAGAAATTATAGAATATTTTACAACTATTATAGGAGAGGCGCCTACCCGAAGTTTAATGGATGGTGTTGCAATAGATTGGACCCGACTTGGTCAAAATGCGGAAAGTATTTCAACCTCGATTGATGCGGTTATTGCTGCTTTCAATCCTTTACAGCCCTCTTTATCATTGCCTGCCCTTGTAAAAATTTACGAACAAATGCAGGGACTTCCGAGCTCTGTATGGAAAGGTTACAAATTACATGCACTACAGCAAATTATTGAAGCTGCTGCTGGATTGTCTGTGGAGGCAAATACAGTTTCAGAAAAAGCGGTACATGGCGACACAATTAGTTTTACATGTACAATTAATAACAGGTCTACTGCTGCTGTTACCTTAGAAAATTTTACTTTTTCAAATCAGGCATTTACAAAACAGGTTGGACAAAAATTGTTTCAAAATAAAAATTATAATTATACGGTAAGCGTGCCTTGGAAGGCAGCAAAAAATCAATTTCAACCCTATTGGTTACAGCATCCTAAAAAGTTGGATGGTATGTTTTTGGTGAATGATTATGGTGTGCTAGGGAAAGCATGGAATGATCCAACTATTTCTGTACAATTTACCTGTACTATTGAGGGTGTTGTATTTACCATTACAAGACCGGTTCAGTATAAATATGTAGACCTTGTTAAAGGTGAATGTGTGCAACCATTTATTTTAATACCACCATACGAACTTGTTGTAAAACCAACAATTGTTTTAACAGGTGTGTTATCTGAAAAAGGCAAAAAAAATCCTGCAACACCATTACAACTTACTGTGGTATCCAATCAGGAAAAGCAAATAGGCGAAGGAGTTCGTTTTTGTTTAATGGATCAAAAAACAGGGAAGGAAGTTTATGCGCAAGGTGTAGATTCGGTTTTTAATGGTGCAAAAACAACTACTATTGAAGTGCCTCTTGCCCGTTTTTACAGTCCTACTACTGTATCGAATTCAATTACTGCATCGGTTGCTGTAACGAGCAGTAAGGGTACCCAACATTACAATGAGCACCTCCAAAAAATTGTATACGATCACATTCCAAATACCCATTATCTCACGCAAGATGTTGTCAAAGTGGTAGATGAGCCTATTCGGGTAAAAGGCGCGCGGGTAGGCTATATTGCGGGTTCTGGCGATTTAACCGAAGAGGCGCTTATTCAACTTGGTTACCGCGTAGAAAAAATAACGGCGGCCAATTGCACGCTTTCATATTTAGCAGGATTTGACGCGATTGTTACGGGTGTTAGAGCCTACAATGTAAATGCATTTTTAAAAGAAGGGTATCAAACACTCTTACAATATGTACAAAATGGAGGCAATTTAATTGTGCAATATAATAGGACAGGATCGAATGGTTTAACGCCTCCTATGGCACCTTATCCATTTACAATTAGTGCAGGATCAAGGGTAACTGAGGAAAACGCAGAAGTTGTATTTTCAAATCCCGCCCATCCTGTGTTACAATCACCTAATCTTATTACGGCACGTGATTTTGAAGGATGGATTCAGGAGAGAAGTACTTATCAGGCAACCGCTATTGATGCCCGTTATGAAGCGCCACTATCTATGCATGATAAAAACGAACAACCGTCAAGCGGCTCTTTAATTACTGGTGCGTATGGAAAAGGTAATTTTTCATATGTTGGATTAGCACTTTTTAGACAATTGCCTGCTGGTGTTTCTGGTGCGTATAAATTATTAGCGAATCTAATTGCATTACCAAAACGATAAAATATGTCATTGATAGATTGGGTTGTTTTGGTGGTTACGTTTATACTTATTATTGCTTATGGTTTGTATAAAAGTAATGCTACAAAAAATTTGGAAGGCTACTTTTTAAGCAACCGTTCTATGCCATGGTATTTGGTGTTACTAGGTATTATGGGCACGCAAGCTAGTGCTATTACTTTTTTATCGGCACCTGGTCAAGCATATACCGATGGTATGCGATTTGTGCAATATTATTTTGGCTTGCCACTCGCTATGATTGTTATAGTGGTGTGGTTTGTACCTATGTTTAGTAAGTTAAAAATATTTACAGCCTACGAATTTTTAGAACAGCGCTTTGATTTAAAAACCAGAACCTTTACTTCTTTTTTGTTTTTATTATCGCGCGGACTTTCTACGGGTATTAGTATTTACGCACCTTCTATTATTTTATCCTCTTTACTGGGTTGGGATATTTATTGGACCAATATTGCGATGGGAGGGATGCTCACTTTGTATACCGTGAGTGGAGGCTCCAAGGCAGTTGCTTATACCCAGCAGCTTCAGTTTGTAATTATATTTATTGGAATGGTGGTGTCGGGTTATTATTTGGTGCATTTGCTGCCGGATGGTCTCGGATTTTCGGATGCATTAAAAGTGGGCGAAGTGTCGGGTAAATTAAATGTCATTACAACAGGTAGTACGGGCAGCGGATTTGATTTTAAAGACCGGTACAATATTATTAGCGGAACCATTGGCGGCTTTTTTTTAGCACTCTCTTATTTTGGTACCGATCAATCACAAGTGGGTAGGTACATTACAGCAAAAAATGACAAAGAAAGTAAATTAGGACTCCTACTAAATGGTGTTGTTAAAATACCTATGCAGTTTTTAATATTATTATTGGGGGTTTTGTTGTTTACATTTTATCAGTTTAAAGAGTCTCCCATTTTTTTTAATAGAACCGTTGAAACCAAAGCCTGGTCTACACCTTACAAAGATTCATTGGCTACCATTCAACATCAATTTAAGTTAGCGCAGGCTAAACAGTTGGAACTTAACAGCGTACTTGTAAAAATAAAACAACCAGATACGGCCCTAGAAAATAAAATTCAAAAAGGAGCCGCATCTTTAACGGCTATACAAAAAAATTATAAACAAGTCATTGCATCTGCTGTGCCAGGAGCAGACGTTAATGATACCAACTATATTTTTTTACGCTTTGTTGTGGACTATTTGCCAGTAGGTCTTGTGGGCTTATTAATTGCTGTCATTTTTTTAGCAGCATGGGGTTCTATTGCAGCGGCACTTAATGCACTTGCCTCTTGCACCGTTATAGATTTTCATTTGCGTTTTAGATCAAAATCAATTGATGGAACAACGCTTACGCAATCTGCAACTGACTATAAAACATCCAAATGGTATACTTTGGCTTGGGGTATATTTTGCATTTTAACGGCACAGTTTGCAACGGGTATGGGGAGTTTGATAGAAGCCGTTAACGTACTAGGCTCCTTATTTTATGGTGTTATTTTGGGCATTTTTTTAGTTGCTTTTTATGCAAAAAAAGTAGGCGGTACCCCTGTGTTTTGGGCTGCTATTGTGGGTGAAATATTTGTTGTTCTTTGTTTTTTATTGGATAAGTACAATATTGTGGGTATTGGATTTTTGTGGTTAAATGTTATTGGAGCTTTACTAGTTTTTCTTTTATCTATCTTGTTTTCTAAATTAAATAGGCATGCCATTTAAAACTGTTTCTTGGGCATACCGAGCAAACATATACGAGGTGAATCTAAGACAGTATACCAAAGAGGGAACCCTGTCTTCCTTTGCAGCACATCTTCCAAGACTAGCAGATATGGGTGTTACCGTTTTATGGTTTATGCCTTTAACGCCTATTGGTATCAAAGGACGGCTTGGTAGTTTAGGTAGTTATTATGCCTGTTGTGATTACAAGGCTATTAATGAAGAATTTGGAACTGAGGGGGATTTTATTGCTGTTGTACATGCGGCGCATGCCCTTGGTATGAAAGTAATGATTGATTGGGTAGCCAACCATACTGGTCAAGATCATGTTTGGATTTCCTCAAATCCAAACTTTTACATGCAAGACGCGCAAGGAAATTTCACAGAACGCAATGGTTGGACTGATGTGATCGATTTAAATTACAATAACAGAGATATGCGTACCGCTATGATGGCTGCGATGCGCTATTGGGTTGATACCTTTGGTGTTGATGGATTTAGATGTGATATGGCACATTTGGTGCCACTTGATTTTTGGGTAGAGGCAAGACAAGTGCTTGATACGATAAAGCCTTTATTCTGGTTAGCGGAGTGCGAAGACCCGCGTTATTATGAAGCCTTTGATACTACCTATGCCTGGGCGTTTATGCATGCAAGTGCTTCTATTAATAGGCATGAACCGAGTTTAAATCTGGTTTTGGAAAAACTTGAAATGTATGGACGTGAAGGATCAAATATGCAAAAATTATTTTTCACTTCAAACCATGACGAAAATAGTTGGAACGGAACGGAGTATGAAAAATATGGCATGACAGCCAAAGCATGGGCTGTTTTTACGGCCACTTGGGGAGGATTACCACTTGTATACAGTGGTCAGGAAATCCCCAATCATAAACGCTTGTCATTTTTTGATAAGGATGAACTGGATTGGTCTCCGCAAACAAAACAACCCACACTACATGCCTTTTATAAGGCACTTTTTAGCCTTCGCACACAAAATGATGCAGTGGTGCTTGGTCAAACCCAAATACTTCAAACGCCATACCCCCATAGCATTATAGGCTTTATAAAAAAGCACCAAAACAGTATTGTTTTGGTGCTTCTCAATATATCTGAGCATAATAGATTGGCTTTTGAAATTAGCCATCCTTTACTTGTAGGCAATTTTGAACAAATATTTTCGGGCCTTCAATTTTCATTTTCAGGCAATGAAAAATTTGAATTACAGGCCGGTGAATATCTGGTATACCAGCTTATTCCTCACTAAGGTTTAGCGGGTAAGTGTAGCTGCCTTCAAATCCAGGATAAAACCCTTCGAGTCTTACAACGCCGGACTTTATTTTAGCTAATGTTTCTTTGAGCTCATCTAGCGTTTTTATTTCAGATCCGTTAACGCTAATGATTACAAACCCATCTTGCATTCTACTTTTTTTGAGTAAACCTTCGCCTACTTTTTTTACCACCACACCACCTTCTACTTCGTTGGCTGCTGCTACTTTTTTATCTAGGTTTTCAAATGTGCCACCTAATTTCTCGATGATGGAAGTATTTTTAACAATATCCGTATTGCCCACTTTATTTTTTAAAGTAAGTGTTACGGTATTTTCTTTTCCTGCTCTTTTGTAGGTTAAGCTTACTTTATCTCCTGGTTTGCGTTTGGCTACTTGTTCTTGTAATTCTGGCCCAGAAGTAATGTTTATACCATCAATTTTTGTGATGATGTCGTATTTTTTTATGCCCGCTATGGCAGCTGCACCATTTGCTGGAACATCTGTTACAAATACACCTTCGCCTTCTTTGATGCTGATACCAAACTCTTTTTCGTAGGCTAGTTTTTGTTCGTCTGTTACGTTTTCAGGTAAAAAGTTAATACCAATATACGCACGTTGAACGGTGCCAAATTTTACAATATCAGTTACTACTTTTTTTACAATGTTAACTGGGATTGCGTAAGAATATCCAGCATAGGAACCAGTAGGAGAAGCTATTGCAGAGTTAATACCAATGAGTTCACCAGTAGTATTAACGAGTGCACCACCACTATTTCCGGGATTTACGGCAGCATCTGTTTGAATAAAAGATTCTACAGGTCTATCACTTTGTTTTCTATTGATGTCAATAGATCTTGATTTTGCACTAATGATACCTGCTGTAACAGTTGCGTCTAGACTTAGCGGATAACCAACGGCTAAAACCCACTGTCCAAGTTTTGCTTCATCACTATTGCCGTAAATTAAATAAGGGAGTCCTTTTGCTTCTATTTTAATAACAGCAATATCGGTACTAGGGTCTGCGCCAATAAGGGTAGCCTTATAAGATTTTTTATTGCCGAGGGTGACATTGATTTCATCAGAACCATCAATCACGTGGTTGTTGGTTACAATGTATCCGTCTTCTGTTATAATAACACCGCTTCCACTTGCACGTTGTTCAGGCATTACACGAGGACCACCGCCAAAAAAATCTCCAAAGTCGTCGCCAAAGAAATCAGAAAATGGATTTCTTCCACGAGATCCGCCTGAGCTAATTTGCTTTTCTTTAGTTTTTGTTTTGATATGGACAACAGCAGGAACCGCCGTGGTAGCAGCAGGGGTAAAATCTACGGCAACAGTTGGCGCGTTGTTGTTATTAAATCCAACATAATTAAAAGGTAATTTGCCCGGGTCCTGAACGCCAGCTTGTTGGTATGCATTAAATTTGCTTACTCCCCAAACACTTACAATAGCAGTTGTGGCACTAATGGCTATCATTGTGGCCACTGTTTTGAAATTCATATTCATCATTACTTTTTTTAAAGGTTCTACAATTTACATGCCTTTACGGTACAAATAAACAAAGCTGCAAATTTGTCTGTACGCCGCCTGTCTTATTTAACATTTTTTTTACGCAAAGGGTTTATAAAGTCTGCAAAAATGCCAGGGTGTCTGTGCCATCGGCATAGTCTGTTAAGCTTGGGGATTGGGTACTACCAAAAGGGATATAGCCATGACCTACAATGCACTGGATATCTGTATTTTGGGCTAAATGACTAAGTTGTTCCAGCTCCGCGTAAAACTGATAATGGACCTGACTCACCGGCGAAAAGGGGCTTTCGTTTTCGGCAAAAATAACTGAGCCATTATTCATATAATATTTATTACCCATAATTAATAGCGCCAAGTGGTAGTCATAATTATGTTTGTACTTATGAAAATCTAGGTAGTACTCGTATTTTTTTAACGCTGTTAAAAGTGGAATAAAATCATAGTTGGTAGGTACATATAACTGGGTAACATTTCGGCAACCAAGACCAAAATAAGTTTGCATATCATCTGCTAATAAATCAAGCTCAGTTGCTGTTTCTGTACCGTCAATAACTGCCACCGATGTTCTGTTGCGTCTTATAATATTTGGAAATTTGCCAAAATAATAATCAAAATACCGGCTGCTATTATTACTCCCCGTTGCGATGTATGCATCAAGTCCAGCAAGTTGTGGTGCAAAAAATACCATGCTAGAAACACGATCATCCATTTTAATAAGTTCCGCAACTATATGTTTGATTAAAATTTCATCTTTAGAGGAGGGCTTGATAACAGCGATATGGCCCGAAATAAATACTGATAAAAAGTCGTGAAAACCTACCAGTGGAATATTGCCGGCCATCACCAAACCCACTTTTTTAGGCTGGCTTTGCTGGTCCGGAACCTCATATTTGGCAGCCCAATTTGCTAATAGTTGGGGGTCTAAAAAGCTATATATGATCGAATTCGCCGCTTTTTCGATGAATTCGGGGGCAAACCAGGGGTTTTCACGGGCAGCTCTTTCCTTTGCTAAGGCCCATGCTGGCTCATTTCCGGCCATATAGGCACTTAATTTGTTAAGTATTTCAATTCGTTCTTGTAAAATCATTTGTCGGCCGTATTTTTGATACTGCAAATGTAAATTCAGTAACCCAAACAAAACCATTTAATATGGCTATTAAAATTACAGACGAATGTATCAACTGCGGGGCATGTGAACCCGAGTGTCCAAATAACGCAATTTA
>JBMSJE010000024.1:0-24419 GCA_049418605.1 Sediminibacterium sp.
ATAGAAAGAGACACAAGAGAACGTGTAGACTTAGGATTATCGTTAACCTCAAACGGTATGATATATTATAGAGGCGAAGTTGTTAAAACGGCTGCCATTGATGGTCAGGCTGGCACCATTTTAAGAATATATCGAGAGCATAAAATGTCTAGCAACAAAAGTTTTTTACAAAACAACTGGGACAAAATAAAGCTGGCAACCACATGGGTCATCAACCAAGATAAAAACCAAGATGGTATGGAAGATACGCCCATCGAAAACACATTAGATGCTGTTTGGGATGGTGAAATTGCTTGGCTGGTTGGACTATGTATAGCTGCTGTTAAAGCTGGCGAACAAATGGCCATAGAAATGGGTGATACTGCTTTTGCTTCAACTTGCGCAACCTATGTAAGCAAGGGCACAAAAAACATGGAAGAAAAATTATTTAATGGAGAATATTTTATTCATAAACCTGATGAAATTAAAGGCCGAGAAAAATTAGGTTCTTATAATACTTGTCATATCGATCAGGTATATGGACAAAGTTGGGCGCACCAAGTAGGCCTCGGAAGAATACTAGACAAAGAAAAAACTGTATCGGCACTAAGGGCTTTATGGAAATATAATTTTACGCCAGATGTTGGCCCCTATATAAAAGAAAGAAGAGGCTGGCGCCCTTATGCACTTGCAGGCGAAGGTGGTATGGTGATGAATACCAACCCAAGCAATGAAGCAAAACCATATGGCGAAAATACCACTTGGCAGCTTGGTTATTTTCATGAATGTATGAGCGGATTTGAACACCAGGTAGCTGCACACATGATGGCAGAAGGCATGACCGATGAAGCGCTAGTATTAACCCGCATGATTCATGACAGATATCATGCAGCTAAGCGCAATCCATTTAATGAAATAGAATGTAGTGACCACTATGCAAGAGCCATGGCGAGCTATGGCACATTTATATCGGCATGTGGTTTTGATTATGATGGACCCAATGGTTTTATTTCATTTGCCCCAAAAATGAGTCCAGATAAATGTAAAGTTCCATTCACTTCGGCAAGTGGTTGGGGCTCATATGAGCAAATTCAACATGAAGATCATTTCATCGCTAAACTAAATGTTGCCTATGGCTCATTACGATTAAATAAAATTTCACTAGAGCCTACAATACATATCACCACAGCAAAAGTTAATGTAGGCGGTAAAATAATCAATGGCAAATTGATTAAACAAAAACAAGGATATCAATTTGAGTTTGAAAATACAATTGAATTAAAAAAAGGGCAAGTTTTACAAGTTAATATGAGCTAATATGCAAGTGCAAAAAAATACAGTGGTTGGGATACATTATACAATTTCTGTTAACAATGAAGGTGCAGTGTTTTCCAATTTGGATTATGATCCAGAAGAATATGTTCATGGAGCCATTGGCATTTTTCCATCAGTAGCAAAAGCATTGGAAGGACATCAAATAAACGATACGGTTAATGTTACCGTTTCGCCTCAATATGCCTATGGAGCCATCAACGAAAAACTAATTCAATCTTTTCCTATTTCGTTATTTGACAATATTAATAGCCTTGAAATAGGAACTTATATTCAAATTCCGGGCGGAAACGAAGCTAAATTATTACAAAAAAATCAGGACACTATTTTGGTAGACGCCAATCATCCATTAGCAGGAGCGGAACTTCATTACAAAATAAAAATTGCATCCATAAGGCCCGCTACCGAATTAGAAATACAAAGAGGCCTTTCCGAATCTGTTATAAAATCATGCGATGGCTCGCCCAATTGCTGCTAAATATTAATTATGAAAAACAAACGTTTACAATTCGCTATTGCTTTATGCATATTATGCCTAAATACAATTGCACAAGCATTATACAAAGCCCCTTCTAGCCAAACAAAAACGGTTTGGGTAAGCCCCGAAAATCCTACAGGTGCAAAAGGTAGTGCTGGCATGACCAATAAAGGTGCTAAAGGTCGTGCATTTATTACGCTAGAAGCTGGCCAAAAAATAGACGTATTAAATACAATGGGTTCAGGCATTGTTAGACGGATGTGGTTAAGCGGCACCATACCAAGATCTGCAGAACAAATGCAACATGTGCGGATAGAAATGTATTGGGATGGAAGTAAAACACCAGCTGTATCAGCACCTATTGGCGATTTTTTTGGTTTAGGGTTAGGAAAATCGAAGGCCTATAAAAATGAATTGTTTTCAAATCCGGAAGGTCGCTCATTTAATTTTACCATACCCATGCCATTTAAAAAATCGGCTAAAATTGTATTGGTGAATGGATCTAGTTCGCATGCGCTTATATGGTATGACATTAATTATACAATTGAAAAAGTACCAGAAGATGCGATGTATTTTCATGCCTATTGGAATCATGTTCCAAAAACAATACTGGGTAATGATTATGAAATTTTACCTTCCATACATGGAAAAGGCCGCTTTATTGGAAGCAATATTTCGGTTATAAGTGATAGCTTATTAAGAAATACATGGTTTGGAGAAGGCGAGGTAAAAGTGTTTTTAGATGGAGATAGCAAACTTCCATCATTAGCAGGCACAGGTACCGAAGACTATATTGGATCTGGATGGGGACAAGGAGAATACCAAGACCGTTACCAAGGTTCCTTAATTTCTGATGATAAAAACGGCGTTTATTGCTTTTATAGATATCATATACCCGACCCCATCTATTTTAATACCCATTGCAAAGTTACCCTGCAACAAATTGGCAATAGTTCTGTAGAAAACATTAGAGCGCTTCTAAAAAAAGGGGCCAATATAAAACCTGTATTTTTTATCAAACAAGGAAGCAGTTCCGACATTTTTAATTTAAAAGATAACCCGCCTAGCACTTATGGACTTTTAGATACCAATTTTGTAGACGGTATCAATAATTCATTTTTTGATAGTAATAATTTTGGAATGAATTTTTACCGCACAGATGAAATTTCCTCTACTGCCTATTTTTATTTGAACAAGCCAAGTAACAATTTAAATATTGAAACTTCTAATAGACATCAAAAAGGTTCTTTCGGATATGATCTTGCTTTTTTAAAAAAACACCATACCAATGCCATTCAATTAAAAAATGGAGAGGCTTCATTAATTGTTTTACCTAAATACCAAGGCCGCGTCATGACAAGCACCGCCGAAGGTGATAAAGGATTTAGTTTTGGATGGATCAATCATGATTTAATCGCAAGCGGGCAACCAACACCACATTTTAATGCCTTTGGTGGTGAAGAAAGGTTTTGGTTAGGGCCAGAGGGAGGACAATTTTCAATTTATTTTAAGCCCGGTACCCCTTTTACATTTGACAACTGGTATGTGCCGCCAAGCCTCGACACAGAGGCGTTTGACATTGTTTCTTCAACTAGTACAGAGGCTTTATTTAATAAGAAAATTCGTCTATTAAATTATTCGGGTACAAGTTTTGACTTAGAGGTAAATAGAAAAATCAAATTGTTGAGTACACAAAATATCACCCAAGCACTTGGTGTAAAAATAGGCGCTTCCATAAAAACAGTTGGATTTGAAACAGAGAACAACGTAAAAAATATTGGCAATGCAGCTTGGACAAAAAAAACAGGCTTATTATCGATATGGGTTTTAAGTATGTTACAAGCGAATGACCAAACCACTGTATTTGTTCCGTTTAAAAAAGGAGACGCCTCAACACTTGGTAAAATTGTTACCGATGATTATTTTGGAAAACTTGATAGTTCAAGATTAAGCGTAAATGATGGATACCTCCTATTTAAAGCAGATGCCAAGCAAAGAAGTAAAATAGGTGTTTCACCACTACGTGCGCAACCCATGGCAGCAAGTTATGATGCTCAAAATAAAGTACTCACCATCGTTCAGTTTACGTTACCAAGTAATACTATCGATTACGTCAATTCACTTTGGCAAATACAAGACGAGCCATATAGAGGCGATGCATTAAACGCATACACAGATGGACCTGTCGATGGCAAACAAATGGGTAAATTTTATGAATTAGAAGGATCATCACCCGCTATGGCACTATTACCTGGTGGTTCTCAAACGCACATTCAAAAAACGATACACTTAAAAGGAAACGAAGCAGACTTAAACGAAGTAACGCTAAAACTATTTGGGATTCCGGTTAAGAATATTAAGTTATAGAAATAATATTTATATTTAGAGTTATCTACAAAATATGATTTATATGAAAAACATCATAGCAATATGCACTGTCCTATTTTTAATGGGATGTGCTAAACTTGACAATAACACATCGGCGCCTAGCGTGTCTACTACAGATGCATCATCCATTACATCCTATACTGTAATAACAGGCGGAAATATTATTTCTAATGGAGGGCTTGACATTACTTCAAAAGGTGTTGTTTGGAGTACCATCAATAACCCTACTATCATGCTCTCAACAAAAACAAACGAAGGTCCGGGGTCAGCAATGTTTACAAGTACCATAACTGGTTTAACGGCTAATACAAAATATTATGTCAGAGCATACGCTATCAATACAAAAGGCATCAGTTATGGTAATGAAATCTCTTTTACAACACGCCCCATAGATTTTGGAAATGTTACGAGTGCCACTGGAAAAATTTGGATGGATCGTAACTTGGGCGCTTCGAGAGTTGCCACTAGTAGTAATGATACGAGTGCCTACGGCGACTTATATCAATGGGGAAGAGGAAATGATTTACACCAATTACGTAAATCTGTAACAAGCACCACTTTATCTGCCACCGATGTTCCAGGAAATTCAAATTTTATTTTAACATCAAGCGCGCCCAATGATTGGAGAGCTCCTCAAAATGTAAATTTATGGCAGGGGGTTAATGGCACTAACAACCCATGCCCTACTGGATACCGTATACCAACAGAAGCAGAGTGGAATGCAGAAATAGCAAGTTGGACAACAAAAAACACAGATGGCGCATTTGCTTCTCCTCTAAAATTAACCATGGCTGGCAGCAGAGAAGCAACAATTACAAACACAGGCGTGAATGGAAGCTATTGGAGCAGCACCATTAGTGGTGAAGGTGCTAGGTATCTCTATTTTGGTAATGCTGGCTCCTATACCTTAACACACAATAGGTCTTATGGAGGTAGTATTAGATGTATTAAAGATTAATTCAACGATCAACAATTATTGGAATGAAAAATATTTTATTAGCAGGACTCTTATTTATTAGTTTTCAATTAAGCGCCCAAGTACTTCCCCTTCGCCAGCAAGCCACCATAATTGACGAGGTGCTTTCTGATCGACTCAATCATTTACTTCCATCACTTATGGAAAAGAATGGCATAGATATGTGGGTATTAATCACAAGAGAATACAATGAAGATCCCATAGTAAAAACCATGCTACCTGCCACTTGGATTAGTGCAAGAAGAAGAACGATACTTGTTTTTTATTATAATCCACAAACAAAAGAGTACCAGAAATTAGCTGTTGCCCGCTACAGTGTGGGCGAATCTATTAAAGCAGCCTGGGATATGAAAGCAAATCCAGACCAGTGGGATGCGCTTAATGCCATTATTACAAAATTACAGCCTAAAAAAATTGCCGTTAATACCTCCGTTCATTTTGGCCACGCCGACGGCTTGGACCATACCGAGTATGAAACATTTAAACAAAAACTTCCTGCACCTTATGCATCTAAATTAGTTTCTTCTGAACCACTAGCTATTGCATGGCTTGAAACTAGAACCGATAAAGAAATGCAGTTTTATCCGCAACTTATCAAAATGAGTAAAGATATTATTGCCGAAGGTTTTAGCAGCAAAGTCATTACGCCAGGTATTACAACCACCGAAGATTTAGTGTGGTGGTACCGCCAAGAAATCATTAAACGTGGATTTACCACTTGGTTTCATCCATCTGTAGAAATTCAGCGAAACGATTCGGTTGCCTTTGATCACCTCACCGCCTTTACCAGCAAGGGTTACAATAGTAAAGACGTTATTGTACAAGGAGATTTATTACATGTAGATTTTGGTATTACCTATTTGCGTTTAAACACAGATATCCAGGAGCACGCCTATGTTTTAAAACCAAACGAAACAAGCGCTCCCCTTTATTTACAAAAAGCACTTGAAACAGGCAACCGCTTACAAGACATTTTAACCGATCAGTTTAAAGAAAACAAAACGGGTAATCAAATTTTATCGGACGCACTTGCACAAGCAAAAAAGGAAAACATCAATGCAACCATATACACGCATCCTATTGGCTTTCATGGACATGCTGCTGGACCTACCATAGGCATGTGGGATATGCAAGAAGGTGTACCCGGCACGGGTGATGTTGCTATGCATTACAAAACAGCCTATTCTATTGAACTTAATGCAGCAGTTGAAATTAAAGAATGGAAAAAAACCATTCGCATTATGTTAGAACAGGATGGCTATTTTGATCAATCAGGTTTTAGATATATTAATGGTAGACAAACCAAGTTGCACCTTGTAGGCAACTAATTAGGGGTTTTGCTTTATTCTGAACCTTTTAGATGACGTAAAATAAAGCAGGAAGCCTGACAATACTGTCACAAGTCCAAAAATAGAAAACGCCCTTAACAGTATATTTCCAAAATTGTCTCTGCCGTTATAATCCATGGTATGAAGCATCCATAAAAAATCAAATAAGCGCCACTTGTCATTTCTAAATTTCTGAACAGTACCAAGCTCCGATGCTACATAAACAGTTGTTTTAGAAGCATGCTCAAAACTTATTGCGTATGCAGGCAATTCTCCAGAACGGTACTCGTGATGCGGATGAATACTGTCTACTTTTTCTACCTTAACAACTTTGGCATCCTCTGCAAAGTGTCTTTTTGCAACAGCAACAGCTTCATCTTTCGTAAGTGGAGCGCGTAAATTACCCGTTTGCGCATCTGCCAAATGATTCATCAATTGAGTATGATTGGTATGTGAACCCATATCATGTAATGCAGATACGCACCTTATTTGATAAAAGGGTTTACCTAAAATATCTATAAGCTGTATAGATACTAGCGAGTCAATTTTATGATTTTGCTTAATAGCATCAAGTGCCGCAGTTGGGGAAACCAATTGAACATTTGAACTTAATAATGGAACTCTTTTTCGTTGCATATCACCATGCACTTCATCAATATTATTCCAACTGAAGTAGAGCCCACCAATAGTCCATAACATAAATTGAATACCAAGCAGCACTCCTAATATTCTATGAGATTTCCTAATGTAATATTGTTTACTTTTTGCCATAATTTTTCTATGTTTTAAAAAACAATCATCGCTTTTACTACTTTACTATTTGGATGTAACCAAGTTTCAAATTGAGTAGCCACTTCATCAAAAGCTACTTTATGTGTAATGTAGTTTGCAGGCTGTACCAATCCATTTTTTATACAGTCCATTACATGCTCAAAATCTGATACATTGGCATTTCTACTACTCATTAAGGTCGCTTCACGTTTATGAAATTCGGGTTGGCTAAAACTAATATGCTCTTTTTGTAAACCCACTAGCACATAACGTCCGCCATGTGCCAAATAAGCAAAAGCATTGTTTATTGCACCCAAATTACCAGTGGCATCTATTACAACAGTAGGCATATTGTTACTCGTTATTTGCTTAAGCGACTCCATTACATCTTGCATGAGTGGGTTGATTGTATGTTCAATCCCTACATGAGTTGTACAAAATTGTAATCTATCATCATTTACATCTACAACAATAACGTGAGCGCCAGCAATGCGTGCAAACTGAGCAATACCAAGCCCAATAGGGCCTGCGCCAATTACAAGCACAAATTCGCCGTTGGCTACCGCAGCTCTTTTCACAGCATGAGCGCCAATAGCAAGTGGTTCAATAAGTGCTAATTCATCTAAACTTAACCCTTCACTTTTTAAAAGTGCATGATTTGGAACCGTTACAAATTCGCGCATACCACCATCTATGTGAACACCAAAAACACGCATATTAACACAACAATTATTTTTACCGCAATTGCAAGCAATACAATTTCCACAATGCATGTACGGAATTATTGTAACCTTATCGCCCGCAGTAAATCCAACTGCTTTTGTTTCTACAATAGTAGCTGCAAGTTCATGTCCTAAAATGCGGGGATAATTAAAATAAGGTTGCGTTCCTTCAAAAGCATGCAAGTCTGTTCCGCAAATACCATTACGTTCTATTTTTAAAAGCGTTTCTCCCTTGGCAGGGGCAGGCATTTCAGTATTGATATAATCAAAATGACAAGGCGTTGTACAAACGAGTGCTTTCATAGCGCTAAATTACTGCTTTGTAAATACCATACAGTGTTGCCATGGTAGATTGTCTATATTTTTATCAAATGCAAAGCCTGCTGCTTTAAATTCTTTAATAGCCTGCGCTTCACTCATTTTATGAATGGTTTTAATGGGCACAGTTGGGTCTTCGGCTCTAAATTCTACTAACACTAATTTACCACCCGGCTTTAATGCCGCGCGCATGGATAAAGCCATTTCATAAGGAAAAGAAAACTCATGATATACATCTACAAGTAACATCATATCAATGGTATTTTCAGGTAAAGACACTTTTTGTTCTGTACTTAATACAGGTACGATGCGAGTCAATTTTTCCTGCTTGATTCTGGCATTTAAATAAGCAATCATTTCAGGCTCCACATCAACTGCAAATACTTTTCCCGTTCCTACCATTTTTGAAAGTAGGGCACTGTGATAACCACTACCAGCTCCTATATCTGCAACAACCATACCTGATTTAACGGCTAAATTTTTTAATAACAGAGAAGTGTTTTCTTCCATTTCTCTTTCCTCTCTTTCTAACCAATCTATTCCGTAATGACTCATTACATGTGCAATTTGCCTACCCATGTACCACTTATTAATACCATTTGGATCCCCTGCACGTATTTTATATCGGTCTTGACCCAAAGCACATAGGGATACTGTCAAAAAAACAGTAGATAATAGGGTGACTTTTATTAAATGCATACTTCAATTTAAAGCAAAAAAGGGTTCCAACCAATAATTGAAAAAATGACACATGATAGACCCAAATTTCGTAATTTGTAATATGCCAAAACACTAAAAATTCATCCTATGAAATATATTCTGACACTATTACTCACCATAAATATTGCTTTCGCGCAAACCAACAACATAAAATGGATGGATCCTACTCAAATGAAGGAGCAATGTATTGATGGTAGAGGTTGGAACAATGGATACACTTTCTCATACGATAGGCTTCCGCAAAAAGCGCAAAGTGTGGTAAGACCTGTACTTTGGGACTTATCCAAACACGCTGCTGGCGAGTACATCAATTTTACCACTAATAGTAGTACGATTTATGTAAGGCTTAAAGTGAAAGGCGCACAAGCGATGGCGCAAATGCCCGCTACCGGCGTAAGTGGCGTAGACTTGTATAGTAAAGACCCATCAGGTAATTGGAACTGGACCAAAGCCACTGTTAATTTTAAAGATACCATTACCTATAAATTTGAAAATATTAAAGACCCATCTAGTTTTGATTTTTTTAGACTCTACCTCCCACTTTGCAATGCTGTTTCTTGGTTAGAAATTGGCGTTCCCGAAAATTCTACTTGTACACTATTACCTGCACAAAATGAAAAGCCCATTGTAGCTTATGGCACTTCAATTATGCATGGCGCTTATGCAAGCAGGCCAGGGCTTGGATGGACCAATATTTTAGGCAGAAAACTAAATTCCAAAATGATTAACCTTGGTTTTTCAGGCAATGGGCAGCTAGAACCAGCCATGATAGACCTCATTAATGAACTAGATGGTAAACTATACATTTTGGATTGTATGCCCAACCTATGGGATAAAACAAAATTTAGTGCCGAAGAAATAGAAAAAAGAATGCGCCATGCAGAAACAGAAATCCATAAAAAACATCCTGGGGTTCCAATCATATTCACTGAACATTGTAGCGGCAAAGACGGAATTAATTTAGATACGATTATGGCACAAAAATATATTGCTGTTAGTCAAATATCGGCAGCGGTATTTAAGAAAATGAAAAAAGAGGGTATCAAAGATATTTACGAGCTTACTGCACGTCAAATTGGTTTTGATACTGAGAGTACGCTAGATGGCACGCACCCTAATGATATTGGCATGATGCAATATGCAAATGCTTACTACCATTTAATTCGTAATAAAATTGGTTTACCAAAATAATCGATTGTATGAAAAGAAGAAGTTTTATTGGATTAAGTTCATCCATTGGCCTATTGGCAAGCGTCTTACCTGCTTCAAGTTTGACAGCATCCGTTAAGGCGGAAAATGAAAAGAGATATCAAAATGGAGCAAGCCCATGGCCAATTTGTTTAGATACAGCAACCATCAGACCTGCATCGCTTCTTGAAAAAATAAATATTGCAGCCAAAGCAGGTTATGATGGCATAGAACCCTGGGATGGCGAACTAGAAGAATATGAAAAAAACGGGGGAAATTTAAAAGAGCTAGGGGTACAAATAAAAAAGCTTGGGCTTAAAGTGCCTAGTGTAATAGGACTATGGAATGCTATTCCAGACACCATGGATTTATTTTTAAAATCATTGCCAGAAACGCGTCGTCGCATGCGCATGGCACATGATATTGGTGCCGAGCATATTCAAACCATACCCAATGAACTTTCTCCAAATTATAATCAAAAATGGGTTGCAGACAGATACAAAGACATTATTGATATTGGCCTCAAGGAGTTTAATATTAAACCAGCGCTTGTTTTTGTAAAGTATTTTACAATTAAAACTTTGGGACAGGCAGCGGGTATTGCCATGGACGCAAATCATCCAAATGCCATGGTTATTCCTGATGTGTATCATATGTATATTAGTGATGGCGGGTTTGATGGATTAAAAATGCTACAAGGGAGCGCCATTGCCATATTTCAATTTAATGATGCACCCGCCTCGCCTGCATTTAACGAGTTAAGGGATGAACATAGGGTATATCCTGGTGACGGCATTTTACCCCTAGATTCAATTTTTAAGGATTTAAAAGGCATTGGTTATAAAGGATTTATTTCGCTAGAAATGTACAATCCAACTTATTATAAAGAAGATTTGTTAACGGTTGCCAAAACCGGTCTTAAAAAAACATTAGAAGTACTAAAAAAAGCTGGCGTATAACTGAGTAAAAAGTAACGATGCAAAAGAAAATATTTTATACAATCATCCTTCTATTTGTTAGTTATTTAGTAGGATTCACACAAGAACGTTTCTTATATAAAAAGATAGATACGACTCAATTATATTTTGAGGTTTACCCTTCTGCAATCAATAATCAAACAAAACCTGCACCAGCTATGGTTTTCTTTTTTGGTGGTGGATGGAATAATGGAACAGTAAAACAATTTGAACCGCATGCTATCTATTTTAGCCAAAGAGGCATAACCTGCATACTAGTTGATTACCGGGTTAAAGAAAAACATAAATCAACGCCGTTTGAGTCATTAAAAGATGCTAAATCTGCCATCAGATATATTAGAGCACATGCCAATGACTTAGGGATAGATCCTTCAAAAATTATAGCATCCGGCGGATCGGCTGGCGGACATTTGGCAGCAGCAACAGCAATCATACAGGACCATAACGAAAGTACAGACAACCTTACCATTAGCTGTGTTCCCAATGCGCTGGTATTGTTTAACCCCGTATTTGATAATGGCCCAGGCGGTTATGGCTATGAAAGAATTGGTGACGCTTATAAAAGCTTTTCACCGCTACACAATATTAAAATTGGCGCACCTCCCACCATTGTATTTTTAGGAGATAAAGATCATTTGGTTCCTGTAGAAACTGCCAAGTACTATAAACTAGTAATGGAGAAAGTTAAAAGTAGATGTGATTTATTTATTTACGAAAACCAAGGACATGGCTTTTTCAACTACAAAAATATAGAATACTATAAGAAAACAATTTCTGAAACTGATACTTTTTTACAATCTATTGGGTTTTTAAATAAAGAACCATTGGTAGAAATAAAGAATTAATAATGAATAAAATTATTCTAATTCCTTTATGCATTTGGCTATGTATTTCATGCACCAAACCTAATTGGGGCGCTGCAATTACAGCTCCAACAAACAGGGTAACTAGTTTTACAGATTCTGTGCATTACTTAGCCCTTGGCGATTCTTATACCATTGGCGCCTCGGTAGAAAGAGATGATAACTTTCCAAATCAAACTTTTCAATTATTAAAATCAGCTGGATTTAAAACAGGCTCACTTCAAATTATTGCTAAAAATGGTTGGACCGCAGAAGACTTAATAACTGCATTAGCCACTACAAATAAAAGAAATAGCTATCAGGTTGTAACACTATTAATTGGCGTCAACAATCAATACCAAGGCAGGCCCAGTAAAGAATTTGAGCCTTCTTTTTTAACATTGCTCAAATCCGCAATTGCCTTAACTGGGGATAGACCAAAAAGAGTTTTTGTGATAAGTATTCCGGACTGGGGTATAACTCCATTTGCTTCGGGGCGTGATAGAAAAGAGATAGCCAACGAAATAGACGCGTATAATTTGGTGTGTGAAAAAAATGCAAAAGCACAAGGTGCTAATTTTATCAATATTACTGATACCTACCGTTTAGATGGCGCTAAACCAGATTATTTATCGGGTGACGGTCTTCATCCTTCTAAGCTCGAATACACCAAGTGGGCCATTAAGTTAACCCAGCAAATAATGAATATATTAGAGACAGGTGGATAGCAAGAAAAATAGATGCTTGTTAATTAATATTTAAAAGGTAGTCTAGTACGTGATCCCAATTCGGAAATTTATCACTACCAAAATGTATAAGCTCGCCTTTAAAGTCACCTGCACCGTTTCTGTGAGGTCTGTCATCAATTAGAAAATGACCTTCATTTAAATGCTTGTTATGAGAAAATATTAACCTTTTATAAATCGCATCTCCAAGATGCTTTTTAGCCCAAACAACTTTATCTCCCAGCGCAGTTTCATTATGCCAAGGAGCCGTAGACAAAATATAGGTATTGTATTTTTGTGCCAGCTGAACGTAAGCATCAATAGCACCTTCTATAGGGTCCATTTTACTAAAAATGTGAGGTGCATTTTTTTCTTGACCTGCATATTTTTCTAATTCCTCCTTGGTTAATTTATCAATACCAGATTGAAAATTAACCAACACGCCGTCCATATCAATATATAATATTTTTTTTACCACTTCCATCAAGAAATATAATTATTTAAATTCAAAATTATCACAGGTATGTCTTCTGTTTTCAATATTATGCTTTGTTAAATCGCATTTAAGACCAAGGCCTAAACCCACCATCCATAACATATGCTTACAGTTGAAACAAACTTTTTCATCAGGCAATGGATTTAAGGAGTTTGATGGATTGGATTTTTCCGGCTTTTTTTCATTAGACTGTTCTGACATTGTATTTATTTTATAGAGTATGTTACTGCTCTGTTTTAGTTGAGAGGATGGACAAAACAACTGAACCAACAAGCACAGATAATACTATCAATAAAGAAACGAGCGTATCAATATGATAAAATGGTGATATAACCATTTTTAAGCCAATGAAAGTTAAAATAATGGCTAATCCATATTTTAATTTCGAAAACATATGAATGAAATTTGATAATAGGAAATACATAGACCGTAAACCTAAAATGGCAAAGATATTAGAAGTGTATAAAATGAATGGGTCATCAGGCGCAATTGAGAAAATGGCAGGAATCGAATCCACTGCAAACAATAAGTCTGTAAATTCAATAACACCTACCACTACAAGTAAAGGTGTTGCTATTTTTACACCATTTTCTATTGTAAAAAATTTATCCTTATCAAAATGGTCGCTCACCTTAAATAATTTGTGAATGAGCCTTGCTCCCTTACTCTTACTAAAATCTTGTTCCTCGTCATCGTCATCTGCAAACCATGACTTTATTCCAGCATAAATAAGAAATAGACCAAAACCTGATAAAACTAGATTGATTGAAACATCCTTGTTAAATAAGTTAATAGCAGGCAAATAGGTATAGTTAATTAAACCTACTCCACTAAATATAAATAGGGCACGCATAAATAAAGCGCCAATAATACCCCAAAACAATACTTTATGGTGAGACTCTTCTGGCACTTTGAAAAAATTAAATACTAGAATAAAAACAAAGAGATTATCAACGGACAATGCCTTTTCTATCCAGTATGCAGATTGAAATTGAGAAAACTTTTCTACAGAGGTCTGTTTTAAAATAAAAACACTAAATAACATTGACAATGTTATCCATACCAAAGTCCATGTTGCAGCTTCTTTGCTAGAAATGCGATGGGCATTTTTATTAAATACACCCAAATCTAAAACCAACATACCCAAAATAAGTACACTAAAAACAATTAAAATAGCTGGGTGATTTCCTAAATTTTCAATCATGTTAATTAATTTTCAACAATTTAAATAATATTTTTATATCTAATCGATTTAAAATTGGATATATGACTCAATAATTTTAAAATTGATTGGTTTTAATGGCGGGAAATTGGGCATATTATTGAACATGATTAGCTCTATGGCTCCGCATAACATGGCATATCCATTTTCCTCAGCTAAATATGATCCACCAGAATACCTAGGATTCACTTCCAATAAATACGGCTTATTATTATGATATCTTAATTGAATATTCCATAAATAATTGATGCCGGATTTGGAAATAAAATCTGAAATGAGTGGCTTAAAATAAGGCCTATCAATCACATATCGATTGTTCAAATCTTTTATTCTAGGAAAATAACAAATACACTCATTATTGTAAGATAAAGTATCTAATGTCACTTCCTCTCCGCTTAGATATTCTGTTACAATTAAATTAGGGAAATGAGTACCCGCTTTAAATAAGCTAATATAATAGTCTATTGAAGCTTTATGGCCGGGGAATCCATAAAGCAAATTTCCTGTGTTAACAGTATTATCTACGATTCGAAAGCCAGAAGCCCCTTGCGAAACATCTGGTTTAAAACAAGGAATGGATCCAATAGATTCAATTTCTTCACATATTTCAATAAACGCATCAAGCGTATTAACATTTCTATACAGTGGGATAGCAATATCAATATTTTTTTCTTTAAAGTATTGATACGTCAATGTTTTTGATCGTAAAATATTTAATAAATCAGCAGCGCCACTTATCATCAATTTTGCACCAAGCGAAACAAATATATTTTCATTTTCCTTAAAAAATACCAAAGAAGATTCGCCAGGGATGATTAAGTTTACTTTAAAATCTATAACAACATTTTCATAAAAGGTAGCATTTTCCTCTGCATTAAATGTGGGCTCAATGAGCTTTATATCCGCTGCGTGTAAGGTTAATGAATTTGAATCTGGATGCGAAACAACAATTGTAGTTTCAATATTTTTTTGATTAAAATATTGCTTAACAACAAGTATCATATTGTATGAAGATCCAAACGTTCTTGGGAAATAAATAATCATACAACTACGAATTTAGTTTATTATCAAGCATGCCAATATGAGATATGATTTTAAAATCACAATGATTTAAAAAGTCAATATCACTTACGCTATTGCCAATACCTAAGGTCATCTTTGGCTTAAACTTATTTGTAAGGTATTTAACCACAGTACTCTTATTGTACACCTTAGGCAAAATAGTGATATACTTTTCTTCTACATATGCCTCTAAATCATTGTATTTTTTGTTTATTAAATTAATAATGAACTTTTTAACCTCTTTGTTATTTATTTGGGAGGTATAATACTTTTGATCCACATTAATGAATTCAACAGTTGGATACCTTTTTTTAACCTTATCAATCAACTCACTTAAATGAGCAAAGCTAGTGCTTGTTTCAGTAATAATTTTTTTAGTGTAAGGGAGGTATTCCAGGTTATTTATATACAATGTTGACCCATAATAAATGGAGTGTATTGAGGCCTGCTTCTTTTTAAAAATCGCTGTTCTCTCAAACTGCTCTTTCGTTCTTGCCGTTAATGGAATAAAAACAATTTCATTATTGGCTAATATAAAATTCAACAAATTATACTGAGCCTTTGTATAAAAAGAAGTATTTAATACGTTTTTAGGGTACGTAGCTTTATACTTGCCGCATTCGTCTTTTCTGATTGTTTGAAACAGTGAATCATCCAAATCTGCAAAAAAGAATATCTTATTTCTATATTGTTCCATAACTATCGGCTCTTTTTATAATACTTTGCGCCCATTTTAAATGGGTGGCAATTTCTTGCATAACCAATCTGTGTCCAAATACGGAACTAGACTTAGAAATGAGCAATTTGGCAGATTCTAGGTCTGATTTATTAACCTTATATTGCTGTTCTATTTGTTTAATCTGATCTGGATGGATTGTACTTTTGGTATAAATACCCATGGTCACCTCCGCTTTCACTTCCTCTGCCAGTACAGCCTTAGACTTAGTTGAATAAGCCTCAAAAACAGGACCTGAAAGCCTTAAATTTAAAGCATTCGCTCTAATCAATAAATCCGTAATTACCCTTGCTCCAATTGGATGACTATAAATAGTACTTTCCTTTGGTCTCCTAAGTGAGAATAAATTAAATATGTCTGTAATGCCCACCCTTACACATAAAATGGAGTTTTTAATTTCGTCAATATAACCAAAGCAACTATCCAATTTAGTATTATCAAATAACTCATTTTCAATAATTGGCATGATAACATCATCTTCATTGATGTATTTATTATACTTAGGAGCAGTTGTGAAATTGTATTTAGGTAAAACATACCCATCAATTAGATGTGCAATAGGATGATTTTTAATCCTTTTAAAATGCATGCTATCCTTAACCCGTAAAAATATAAATGACTTTTTGTATTTGAGCTTACTCAATCGATTTAACTCGGCTTCTATATTTTTTTCTGCCATTGGGATATCAATCGCATGAATGGAGTCTTCGGTATCAATTATTACCGACCTAATATGCTTATTTTTCTCTAAAAAAGAAGAGAAGTTAGGTTTTGTACCTGGGATATATAAGGTAGCGCCTAAATCTAATACGTCTATCATGATTGAAATTTACTAATAATACCAACACATGGAACTGGCATATCATTTTGAACTAATATTGTTATGTTTTTTAGCTTACTCAATAGTAATATATGCTCCAAAGAGCTCAAATAGTGCTCATTAATAATAATATAATCCGGGTTTCTTCTAATCAACATCCGTGTGGTCTCACCTAAACCAGGTTTAAAATAATTTCTATTTGAAATTTTATATTTACCTAACATGCTTTCGACAAATTGAACATACAAATCCTTTGCTAACTGATTAAAATATTGAACTTCTAGATTTTGAAAATCTATTGCATGATCAATTATATACTGTTCTATTTTATTTACATATTGAAGCGACAAGTCTTTATTTTGATGTTGAAAATAAAATTTAGCGCGATGAAAAGATGTAGGATCCACATTAATTAAAGTTCTACTAATCAATCCAGAAATGGTAGAATTTAATAAACAAGAAGGTATAATATAGTCATCTCTGCGTGCAGCTACATCCGCAACACCTGCGATATCTGATAATACAAGAAATTTATAATTCAGCTTTTGACTAAGACTACTCATTGATTTATGTAATTGGTCGGCAATAGCTCCTTTACCCGTCCAACCGTCAATAAATAAAAATGTTGCATCTGCTCCATATATAGACAAAATATGACTTATGGCATTGTAATCAATCCCCTTATCTCTTATTATTGAAATAGAATAATGAGAGGCGTCTATGTGAAAGCAATTATGTAAAGTTCTTTTGATTAATACACCAAATGGCGTGCCGGCCCTTGCCAATGAAATTAGAATAGGCTTATGAACAGATGCTATATACTTAGATAAACTATAAACATCGCTAGAAACATTATGCATATTGCTAGACAATGATTTATCGAATAAATCTAAATATGCATCCGGAAAATCCATCTCTTCGGTTAGCACTTCACTGTAATGTTTTTCGCCTGTTTGAATTAACCTTTCCTTTTCAAGAATTGAAATCTCTTGAAAATCATGGATCTCTAATAAGAAATCAACATCGGTAGGTAAATATGATCCACTAAAACTCATTAGACATATATTGGTATGATTTCATTGAATTTTTCTCTTAATTGATCATGCAACAAATAGTCGAAGTTAGATTTGCTTTCAGAAAAAATAATCACTACATCATATTTTTTACAAATAACATTGTATAAATAATTACTGATATCCGAATAATAATTGTCTTTAAAACTAATCTTCGATTTTATATTACCTCCAATCAAAACAGGAGATCTTGAAGTAGATTGTATTTTAAGGATATTGCTCTCATCAAAATATCTAGATGCCACCTGAGCATAATACATGAATTCGCCAGTTCCTAACAATAAAATTTTACGGTTCTTAAATTTTTTAAATAATTCAATATTCTTCTTGCTTATTGCGGGAAAAGAAAAAGAACCTACTCTACCATATCCATTTGAAAGTTTTTTTAAAACCGGCTTTACATATGTAATGCTATTTGAAGCTAGTTCTTCTTTTTTAGAGGCAGGCTTTTCCTTGACAGAAAAAGTGCCCTCATGCAAAGCATATATTTTATAATTTTTCTTGTAGTTAGACCAATTTAATAATGTAACAACCGAAATCTTAGGGGTTTTGAAAACTTGGTTTAATTGAATGATTAGATTTTTAATCGTATTTCCAGTTGTAATTTCATCATCTACAATAACAATATGATTTATCTTATTGACATCAAATTTTACGCTTTTAGGCGCATATAAGTACTGTTCTGTTGCGTGAGAATGTTCTTCTTCAAATTCAGTTAAATGCCCCTGCTCTAGCTTAATCCTTGTAGTATGAATGTACATTTTAGACTTAGCAACAATGTGCTCAAAAAGACCCCATCCAAGTCCAGTAGCGGTTTCTGCCATTCCAATCACTAAAACATGATCCTCTTTGATGGCTGGATTAACAAGCTTCGCTAATTTAAAATATGTGCTTATTAACTTTTTGGGCGTTACTGGAATATGCTTGCCTAATAATTTACTGATAAATAAAAAACTTCTTTTTTTATTAAGTCTAGATCCATAACCTAACACTGAATCCAAATTAGAATCGGATTGCACTTTTAAAACACAATTAGGTAGATCTACAACCTTTTTATACATAATAAAAAATCCTTTCTATGTCTATATAAAAGTAAAATAGGGTATACATGATACCCTATTTTACTTTTGAAATGAATTATGATTTTAGAATTTTATTTCAATTCTTCGGTTTTGAGACCTTCCAGTTTCGTCATCATTGCTAGCAATAGGATTGTCAACCCCTTTACCAACTGATCTTAAATTATCTCCATTAACACCTTTAGAAACTAGGAATTTAGCAAAATTAGAAGCTCTCAATTCGGATAATTTCATATTAAAATTCAACTCACCCTCACTACTAGCATACCCTTCGATGGTTACCATAGCTGATGGATTTGATTTCAAATATTCTAATACCTGATTTAATTTACTTTCATCTACATTTTTTACATTCGCAGAGGCTTTTTCGAAAGTTGCAGGCGCACTTACTTGCGGGGCAACACTTGTAGTTGCAGGAGCTTGACTCGCTGCCGCTGTATCAGTAGAAGCCGCTACCGAACTAGTATCTGTTGTTGGAGCTACTGAATCGACAGTAGAAACCGAAGTTTCACCCGTTTTTGAATCTTTTGTAAATAAATAAACTGCCAAAGCAATTACAGCCAATACCACTACAATGATGATAGTTGTATTATTACTCTTTTTAGGCTCTTGAACCTCAGGTGTAGACTCGTCAGATTTAGATAAATCAAATTTGCTTTTTGTAGATCCGTCGTTCTTGTTTAAATCGAATGCCATAAGTTTAATTTTATTATTAATGATGATGTTAGGTATATAAATCAACTAATGCCTGAAGACTTCCATTGTGACCTCTTCCCATTGCCTCAAATTGCCATTCATTGTCAATTCTATATAATCTTCCAAATTCGATGGCATCCTGAGTGCTATACTGATCGGTTAATTCATATTTAGCAATTTCAATCCCATTAGACTCATTAATAATTCTAATGTAGCAGTCAGATACCTTTCCAAAATCAAGACTCAATGTTCTTACATCCTTGAAATTATCATGAGGATATTTACTGATAGAAGCGCAAATAATAATTTGTTCAACTTGTGGATGTACTTTCAATAAATCGATGATCATATCTTCATCATCATCTCCATCTGAACTTAACCCAGTTGGATCATCAATTGCTCCCATTATAGCTCCATCATTAGTAGTTGGCCTGTAAAACCCTTTTCTAATTGGATCTTCTTTCGCATTACCTGCCTTTACTTGACCATAGAAAATAAAATAAGAATCATTTATGATTTTGTAACTACTATCTATACCAAAAGCGCTAACATCCAAGTCAAATGCAGGACCATTCTTTGTTTCATTAGGATTCCACCCTAACCCAATTCGTACTTTGGAAAAGCCAATTGACTTAGATAAGTTGAAATTACTTCCCTTGGATAAATTAAAAGATGACATTTCAAATATTTTTTAACTATACACTTGTAAACATGCTTGTAAGCCTCCGTTAAAGGAATTTACCATAGCTTCAAATTTCCACTCACCTTGCTCGCCTCTAAAGAAACTACCAATAATGATAGAGTCCGCATCTGGATGCTCTTCCATCAATTTAAACTCGCAGATTTGAACACCATTATCTTCATTGAACAATCTGATTTTAGCATTTTTTGTATTGCCAAAATTGAATCCTTCATTTGAATTGTGTATAGAAACAGCTAGTAAGATAAAATTGATTTCTGGAGAAATTTTAGACAAGGTAATGTTAACTGACTCATCATCTCCTTCAGCGTCACCTGAACGAGCATCACCATTATGCACTACAGCGCCATCCGCGCTTTTAAGGTTATTGTAGAAAACAAAATAGCCCTCGCTTGGTATTTTTGAGTTCGCGTCTAACATAAAAACAGATACGTCAGCATCCGCTTCTTTTCCATTTATTGTTTGCGAATCCCAGCTTAACCCTGCTCTTACATTGTTTAATCCTGGAACTTGTTTTGTTAAACTAATTGAAGTTTTTTTCTCTAGATTTATCATAATAAACGCTTAATTAAAATTTTAAAAGATGTCTACAAAGATATTAATTTAATTATATTTAATAAGCTTTATACTCAAAAACTCCCGAAATTTTACTTTTTACCAGGAACCGGAGGAATTTTAGGCAAATTAGCTTTATTATTGGGCGGAGTTGGAGGCAAAGTTGGGGCACCAGGCATTTTAGGGCCTGCATTAACCGACTTTACGCCAGGGGGCAATGTAGGTAATTTAGGTTGAGATGGCACAGGGACCTGTTTTGCCGGAGGCTGAGGAGGTAAAGTAGGCAATTTAGGGCCCGCCACAGGTTTAGGACTTGTAGGTACTGGTGGTGGACTTTGCAAAACCTCACTAGGTCTAGCAGGTAATGTAGGTGCAACAGGAGTTACAGGAGTTACAGGGGCAGCAACCGTTTTTGCTGTTGGCTGCTCAACTTTTGGAACTGCCGGTGCTATCTTAAATAGATGATTTACAAAGAATAAGAAATACTCTCTCATTCCAGGCTCATCAGGGGGCGTTAAATTGGTGAATTTTTGATCTACTGGGTCATAATTTAATATGACTTGCTTTGTAGACTTATATAATTTCAAAAGCAATGAAGCATTAATACCCTCTATTTCTACAAGTTTGTCATTGGCTTTTTCGATATAGCTTTCGTTATTTGAATTCTGATACGCTACAATAAAATAAAGTGCTTCGGATAGAACAATCTCATCTCGTTTATTTGGATACTTTGAATGATTTTGCCTAAAACTTCCAAATCCTTTTCTTTGATTGTCACCATTGGTTAATTGGGCTAAAAAGTACCAGTAATTTTCCCAATAATCTTCAAAAGATTTAGCTTCATAATTGGCAATGTAAGCTGTTGGATTTTTTAACGCCTTAATTAAGAAATACAAGCAAGATACTTCGTCATTTGTTTGAACTTGATCATAAATCTGCTTTAATTTTAATAATGCAGATGATAAATCATTTTTGACTAGGATATCTTTTTTGGCATCCATGAAATCCAATTCATACAAATCATCCAACTCCGAAAAATCACTATTTGCCTTATTTACATGATTATTTTTTACTTCCTGCTCAACTTCAAGCTTCTCGTTTTCGGTAATATGCAATGAATTTGCTAAAATATCCAACTGCGCTCTTTCGTGTCTATCAATTCCACCAGTAGACATAGATTGACTAAATGCATCACGGTATTGATTGATGAAACCTTTATGGCAATTCTCACATCTTCTCGTATTTTCATTGTAATACGCTAATGAAACATCTTTATCACAACCTCTACAACAAACACTTTCTATATATAATACCCGCTTACCAGAAACAGCACAAACAATAGACTTTTTTGTATCGTCTTCAATTGTCGTATTATTAACAGTTGTAGTAGTGTTGGTATTGGTTGTAGTAATTTGACTGTTAGATAAAATTGAATTTTTTCCTATCGCCGTGCTAGGGCTAGTGCCGGCAGCAGGAAGCTCATCGTCATTGGCAGTTGCTGCATTAGGTGCCGGCGCTGCTGCAGCAACAATCGGTAATTCCATTCCGCAACCTTCACAAAATTTATTTTCACCGGGAACAAATCCTGTTCCACACATCTTACATTTCATTTGAGCCAAATTTATGCTTCGTCATTTTTAACTTCCTCCTCGTCCGTGGACAAAAAGGGATCTTTCGCTATCTCAATTGATTCAACACTTATCGAATTAAATTGCGTATTCAACACTCCATTCACTTGAACATACTTCAAATGAAATTCATTAAAAAAAGTATCAAAAGCGGGTAGTACTTCTGCCCTATATAACTTGTATACCTTTTTGGAGCTGACATATAAATTTGCTGAAAAACCATCAGATTTTGAACCTGATACAAACTCTTTCATTATTATATAACCTAAATAGTTTTCCATAAATTCAAATTACATTTCTCGTCCGCAATTAAAACAAAACTTTGTGCCAACAGTATTTTCAACAGATTGACAACCCATACATTTGATGTAGCCTGGTGCAGGTGCTTGATTCTTATTATTATTTGAAACAACTGCATCAATTGAATTATTTCTAGTGGTATAATCCAAAGACTTGTCTTGTGTATGGTCTAATCTTTCCTCTGTTCTATTGAGACGGTCTTCTGTTTTTTGCGCTTGCTGCTGTTGGGTTTGTAATAAATTACCCGACATCGTTGCAGAAGTATCCATCATCTTATTCATCATTTGCATTTGCATTTCCATTTGCTTTTGCATGAATGATTCCATCTTATTTTGATTCTCTTTTGCATCAGCAGCAGCTGTACTTGACATTGATGCAGCAGCATCTGCTTCAAACTTCTTAGCTAAGGCAGCAGCAGCAGCAGGTGAGATATTTGGATTTGCTGCCATGATTTGCTCAAATGACATTCCTTTGTAAGTCTCAGCCATTTGAACTTCTTGATCAAGCTTTTGCTTTTCAGCTAAAATTGCATGCTCATTCGCTTGCTTTTGCTCAGCCATTTCCATTTCTTTCAACTTAGCCATCCTAGCCATTTGAGCATCCATCTCTTTATTATCTAAATCGATGTCTGATTCTCTAGCTTTTGCTCTTAGGTCGATTTCAGCTTCTGCAGCAGTTCTATTTCGTTTTAACTCTTGGTAAAACTTGCTATCCTCGTAATCATCAATTTTCTTCCATTGTTCAATTTCAAGTTCAGTAAATCCTACTTCTGCTTGTAATTGTTTTCTACGACGATCAATTTCTAGTTGAATTCGCTTATCGCCAATTTCATACTCCCACTCTAAATTTTTTCTATCAATTTCAAGCGTATTGCTTAATTGCATGATTTCCACAGAATGGAATCTTGCCATGTCATGATCTTCGCTGCGCTCAGTAATTGATCTCTTTAAATTTTCTAAATCTTCGTCTTTTAATAAGCCAGTTTTTTCAATGTCAATTAATGCTGCGCGGATTTCTTCTTCATTGCTTGCTTCACGAATTCTCTTTTCTCTAGAAAGTACCATTCTGAACTTCTCAAGTTCATCTTCTTGCAATAGACCATCATTATTAATCTTTCCTAATTCAAAGGCCTGGTCTCTATCTGTTCTAGCAGAAATTAATGCTTGAGAATTATTTTGATTGGTCAATCTGTTTCTAAACTCTTGTGTACGTGCAAGTAAGTCTAACTCCTTTTCACTAACCGCTAACTCCCCTTCTTTTTTTCTAATTCGATCTAAAGCCTCATTGCTAGTTGAAATGGTAACTACT
>JBMSJE010000025.1:0-23447 GCA_049418605.1 Sediminibacterium sp.
ATTGAGCACGGACAAAATATAAATATTGCACTCAATCGTTTTAAAAATGATAAAACCGGTATTAAACTATGGTCGCGAGAAACGCAACCCTCCGATTGGAAATTTGCACAATTAAAAAACACAGATAGTAAAAACTACTATATCGCAACCAATAGTTTTGAAAACAACAATACGGTATATGACATCATGGGTACCGATAGCATTTATTTAAGTGGAAACACCAAAACAAATACCGGACAGCGCTATAAATTAGGTGCGCGTATTCTTGAACTAGATTCCACCAAAGAAAACGAGGAAGTAGGACTCGATTACGCTATTGACAAACGCTTACAAAAAGTAAAAGCAACCAGTACCCCACTCACACATTTTCCGGCGGGTTTACAAGAAATGCGCATTACAAATTGGGGGCCCTATAATTTTGAATACCCCCTTATTTGGCTTACAAAGATTGATAGCACTGGGCTTTACCATTTTGAAGTACTTGCTAGTATAACAGCTAGTTGGCGTTTACATAGCGTAAATGGCTTTACGATTATAAATCATTTAACTGGCGTATTTCCTGCTGTATTTACAGCGGTGCCAACAAATAATACAACAACCACAAGCATGAATCGAAGTATTGTTTTTGAATACACCGGACCAGATTACAAAAATGCATTTGGAGTGACTCAGCAAACTGGAAGCCTTTTTAGTTGGACTAATTTACCTTGATAAAACTACTTTAAACTTAATCCGCTCCTGCCTCAACTGCTTTAAACGTAAAGTATTTTTGCATGTAATAGCTAAATGCAACTACAAAAACGGTGGTGGCTAATTTTGATGGTGTGGCATACCAACCAAAAACCTCTACAAAGAGTTTTAGAAAAATATAGTTTAAGATAAGGCACCCCAATACCACAATAAAATACCTAAACAATTGTACTTTTTTTGCCACGGATGTTTCTTGGAAAACCACGTATCGACTGAGGTAAAATCCGATTGGGAATGTTACCAAAAAGGCAGATAAAAACGAAGCAATATGTGGGCTAATGGTCATCCAGCTAATATGCTGGGGTTCTTTATGAAACAGGTAGTTATAGCTCACAAAAAACAACCCGATATCCAAAACGGTATTAAAGCCACCACAAGCCGCATACCTAAAGGTTTGATGGGGCATGATGCGCCTAAATAGCGGATAAAACAAATCTACTAGCTGTAAGATCCCTCCGCGGATATGTTCGTGCAGCTTTTGCATACTAGTGGACGAAGGTAGCCCTTAATTAATTACTTTTGCAACGGCCAATCAAATAGATTATTCATGCATCTTGTAGATCAACTCAAAAAAGCAGCGTCAGAAGCCCTTTTTAGCTTATACCAGGTATCGGTACCTCCTTCTGGCATTTTAGTAAATGCCACTAAACCAGAATTTGAAGGCAACTATACCGTTGTATTATTTGCTTTTGTTAAGGAATTGAAATTGTCGCCAGATGCACTTGGAGAAGCGCTGGGCAATCATTTAGTAAGTACATACCCACATTTATTTACGGCACACAATACCATCAAAGGATTTTTAAATATTACCATATCAGATGCGTTTTGGCATGGCTTTATAAATAATACAACAACTGATCAAACAAGTATTGCTTCGAAAGGTAAAACGATCATGGTAGAATACTCTTCACCTAATACCAACAAACCACTTCACCTTGGTCATTTACGTAATAACTTTTTAGGTTGGAGTATTGCCGCCATTTTAGAAGCCACTGGAAATAAAGTAGTCAAAACTTGTATTGTAAACGATAGAGGTATTCATATTTGTAAGAGTATGATTGCTTGGCAACTATTTGCAAATGGCGCAACACCAACATCAACTGGTAAAAAAGGAGATCATTTTGTAGGCGATTATTATGTAAAATTTAATGATGCCTATAAAGCAGAGGTTTCTGGTTTAGTAGCGTCTGGTATGACTACCGAGCGTGCAGAAAAAGAAGCCCCCATTATGAAAGCAACCCAAAAAATGCTATTGGACTGGGAAGCTGGAGACCCTGCTGTAATTGAGTTGTGGCGCAATATGAATGGATGGGTATACGAAGGATTTGACGTAACCTATAAAAGTATTGGAAGCGATTTTGATAAAACTTATTACGAAAGTGAAACCTATTTATTAGGTAAAGACCTTGTAGAATATGGCCTCACTAAAAATGTATTTTACAAAAAAGAAGACGGTAGTGTTTGGATAGATTTAACCACCGACGGCCTCGATGAAAAATTAGTACAACGTAAAGATGGCACATCGGTGTATATCACACAAGACATTGGACTAGCGCAAACCAAACAAAAAGAGTTTAATGCGGATCAAAGTATTTATGTGGTAGGTGACGAACAAAACTATCATTTTAAAGTACTTAAATTAATTTGTCAAAAGCTTGAACTACCGTCGGCAGATGGTATTTACCATTTAAGTTATGGCATGGTGGAATTACCTACCGGTAAAATGAAAAGTAGAGAAGGCACTGTCGTAGACGCCGATGATTTGGTGGCCGCTATGATTGATATTGCCAAACAAAAAACAGAAGAACTAGGTAAGGTAAAAGATTTTACAGAACAAGAATTAGAAACACTCTACCATACCATTGGTCTGGGTGCCCTTAAATTTTTCTTACTGAGGGTAGATCCTAAAAAGAAAATGATTTTTAATCCAGAAGAGAGTATCGATTTTCATGGATTTACAGGACCTTTTATTCAGTATACACACGCAAGAATTAAAAGTATTTTAAGAAAAGCAGAAAGCGCCTCTAAGACGGAGCATTCAGGACTAGCTACCCCACTATTACCACTCGAAAAAGAAGTGACCATTCAGTTGGAGCAGTTTACGAGTATGCTTGAAGATGCAGCTACTGCCATGGACCCTTCAAAAGTGGCCATTTTTATATTTAACCTAGCCAAAACATTTAACGCATTATACGCGGAGCATTCTATTACAAATGCTGAAACCGAAGAGAAGAAAATACTCAGGTTGCAGCTGGCTGCCCTAACAGCCAATACCCTTAAAACAGGGATGGGTGTTCTAGGTATTCCAGTACCTGAAAGAATGTAAGTAAAATTTGCAACTGTAAATTTTAGTGCGAAATTTTGCGCTTTTACTATACATTTGCATCCCCAAAAAGCCTGCGGAGGTGGCGAAATTGGTAGACGCACTACCTTGAGGTGGTAGCGCCTTTTACCGGGCGTGGGAGTTCGAATCTCCTCTTCCGCACAAACCCAGACTTGTTCTGGGTTTTTTGTTGTAGTAAAGTAATATTATTCGCTACACACCCATACCAAACACAATTGATCCATCACTTTGTAATGAAGTGAAAGTGCATGTTCAGTTCCAGATTTTTCTATAAACCGTGCAGGTAAAATTCCATCTTGATCAACTGGCATTTGTTCCAATATCATTTGCGTACTAAAATCGATATTGCCATCTCCCCACCATTTAAAAATAGCTTCTTTACAAGACCATAAAATGGTGAGTTGTGTGGTTAGGTTTAATGCATCAGAAAGGTTTGTTTGTAATGCAGCCTGCTCCTGTGCATGCAAAAATTTATGTTGAATTTTATGGACCCGCTCGGTAATTGCTTCAATGTCGATGCCTACCCGACTGCTGGTACTTACCAGCGCCGCCGCATACTGGGTACAATGTGAAATAGAAAACTGGTGCGACCCATCTGGCAAAAATGGCTTTTTTGAAGCCGCAATGGCAATGGCCGCTTTATCAAAACTTGGAAACAAAAATGAGAGCAAATAGCGGCCACCAAGGTGTTGTCGCCTTTTTTGCGGATGCACAATATCTGTAACTCCACCAAGAAACGACTCTTCCTCAGCTAATTCCCAAACGGCAAGCCTAGTGGTGTCGTTAATATTTTGTTGATAAAAGAGTGGCATCTTACAATAATAGCGGTTTAGTTTGCAGATTTAAGATTTATTTGCATTCCAACCATAAATAAACACAAAAATGATTCTGACAGACAAGCGTATTTTAGAAGAAATGGAGAAAGGGACAATCAAAGTTGAGCCTTATAACCGCGCAGATTTAGGTAGTAATAGTTATGATGTTCACCTTGGTAGCACCATGGCGCTTTATGTAGATGAAGAACTCGATGCTAAAAAGCACAATACCATCGAATATTTTGAAATCCCCGACGAAGGCATTGTTCTTGAGCCTAGTAAATTTTATTTAGGGGTTACACTTGAATACACTGAAACACATGCACACGTTCCATTTTTAGAAGGCAAATCTTCTACCGGTCGTTTGGGTATCGACATCCACGCAACGGCCGGTAAAGGTGACGTAGGATTTTGTGGTAACTGGACCTTAGAAATTTCTTGCAAGCAACCCGTGCGTGTCTACAAGGGCATGCCAATTGGGCAACTCATTTATTTCCCGGTGGATGGTGAAATTGAAGTAAAGTACAACCAAAAGTCTAACGCAAAATACTCAGGTCAGCCCAACAAGCCTATCGAAAGTATGATGTGGAAGAACAAATTTTAATTCAGCCACCAGATCGCTGCATTTAATAGTGTTGCAAAACTTACCCAGCTAATATAAGGCACCAGTAACCAAGACGCTGTTTTTGAAAACGGAGCGAATAGGAAAATTGTGCGCAGTATTGCAAGCCACATCAGTACAATCACTACAAGGGCTGCACCAAGTTGATGCATCGCAAAAAAGACAGGTGTCCAGGCGCAGTTCAGTGCAAACTGAACCAAAAAAGCGCTGAGCGCTTTTTTGCGAGCCGCCGAAGGCGGATTGCGCCACACCAAATAAAAAGCTACACCCATCATAATATACAGTGCCGTCCACACTGGACCAAATAGCCAATTGGGTGGATTAAAGCTTGGCTTGTGCAGTGTCGCATACCAGCCCGGTATTTCGTTAATCGTTAATAGTCCCCCACTAGATCCTAGTACAAAACATAGTGAAATGGAGAGCACTGCTTTTAGCGTATTGTTCATCTTCATTTTTTTAAACTCTTTTTATTTTAATTATTTTTTTGTTGCTTTCGTTTTAGATCAATCAGCCAACCTATCACTTCATCATAACTTTTAAGTCCTGCATTTTGTTTGTTTAAAAACAAATACTGTTCGTAAACACCCGACATTATAGGTGCCACGCTGCTGCGGTGTTTATTAAAAAAGTTGCGCACCGCTTTACGGTCTTGCTTTACTAGGGTGTCCAGGCGTGCTCTATTGTGCGCCACCGCCCCCATAAACCCTACCGAATCTTTTTGTTGCGCCAATAACACAAACTGCTCCCGCTGGGCATAGGTAAATATTTCGTTGTAAGCACTATACCGCACATAGGGGTTCGTACTTTTTGTAGCCACCAGGTATCCAATTAAGTTGGCTTCCGACTCACTGGCAAACCCAAGCATGTGCGCTGTTTCGTGACAGGCCACAAAAGGTAACTCTAATCCTGGCATATCAGTGCGTACCTGACCTTCTGCGGTAAATGGGTTAAAATAACCAGTAAAGCCCACATAATCGGCAAGCGGGTTAAAGAGCGTTGCTTTAACCTTTGGGGCATGATTAGGTAAAAAAGTATAAGCTGTTTTTGCAGTTTGGTAAGCATCCTGTGCCCCGCTAAAATAAGGTGCTGGGTTACCCACGGGGAGGGTATCTACCTGTATTTTTGCGTCAATTATTTGTTTTCTGGTGCTATTGAGGCTATCAATAAGCTCATTTACGAGGCTATCTACCGCTGCGCGCGAATACGCTTTTTGCTCAATATCAAGCAGGTGCCCCGCTCCCAAACGGTCATAATTAAGCCCCCATAATAGTTTAAACGATATCCAAACAAGTAGGACAATAGCGCTGGCGCGCCATACCTTTCCTCTATTTACACCTTCCTTTTTAATGTTAATTAAATTTCTTATTAACTTGTAAATCAGGTAAATAAATATAATTACATATAGCAAATCTCCAATACTAAATGGCACCCAGGCCGTAAGCCAAAGCCTTAGGGTTAGCAGTACCGGATACAGCTGCCCACTATACCACTCCTCTACCTGGGCCGGAAAATATCCAAAGCCCATGAATAGCAGCGCCAAAGCCAGACAAACAAAAAATATTTTCATGTCTACAAATATCCCATTTTCCTTTGGGACTTCCGTCATTTTGACCTAACTTTGCCAACCCTTAAAAATCGGTTATGAGTCATCGGCGGGAATACGAGATAGCATTTGTGGGATTGAAGCCGGGGAATCATTTGTTTGAATACCAAATTAAGGATCAGTTCTTTCTACCTTATGGAGCACAAGATTTTAAAAATTGTGTCGCAACTGTCAAATTAAACCTTGAAAAAAACAACGGTTTTATGCTGCTCAAATTTGACATTGACGGACAATTGGAATCTTCTTGTGATAGGTGCGGCGACGACCTTCCTTTGCAGTTATGGGACGAGTTTAAAATCATTGTTAAACTCGTAGATGAACCAGACACCCTTAACGAACAGGAAGAAGACCCTGATGTTTTTTACATCAGCAGAACAGAAAGCCACCTGCATGTAAGTGATTGGATTTTTGAGTTTATCAACCTCAGCATTCCACTTCAAAAAAAATGCAAAGACCTGCCAAACGGAACCACCGGATGCAACCCTAGCGTGTTAGAGAAGCTTGAGCAAATGAAAAGGGACGCAACCACCGATACACATGCCACGGTATGGAAGGGCTTAGACCAATTTAAAAACTTGGGAAAAGACGCCAACAAAAAAGATTAAAAGAATAAACAACATAGATTAATACTCAAAATTTCGAGATATGCCGAATCCTAAACGCAGACATTCGCAACAACGTAGCGCAAAAAGAAGAACACACTATGTAGCGCAAGAAGTTACTCTAAGTAAAGACAGCACTACTGGCGAAACGCACGTACGTCACCGCGCGCATGTGAGTGAAGGTAAATTGTTCTACAAAGGAAAGTTAGTTGCTGAAAAAGCACCACTTAAAGCCTAGTTCCATAACTAAGCCTTACTTTTAGTTCAATTCACGAACTTAAAATATTGCGCATGAATATTGGTATAGACATGATGGGTGGAGACTTTGCACCGCTCGAAGCGGTTAAAGGAGTCAAATCTTATTTAGCTATACACAATACAAATGTCAACCTATACTGCATAGGTGATGAAGCTTTGGTAAAGCCTCTATTTGAGGAACACCAAGTGTCATCACCTAATTTGCATTTAGTACATGCCCCACAAATTATTGGCTACAACGAGCATCCAGCCAAAGCACTCAAAGAAAAACCACTGTCTTCCATTGCCATCGGATTTCAGTTATTAGCCGAAGGTAAAATTGACGCGTTTATGAGTGCCGGCAACACTGGTGCAATGCTCGTGGGTGCCATGTTTACTATCAAAGCCATCCCTGGTGTTTTACGTCCAACCATTGGTGCGACTATGCCTAAATCCGATGGATCAACGGGTATATTAGTAGACGTTGGTTTAAACGCCGATTGCAAACCAGAACAACTTAATCAATTTGCCATTTTAGGAAGCTTGTACGCAAGCATTATGCTTGGCGTTAACAATCCAACTGTTGGACTTTTAAATATTGGAGAAGAAGAAGGTAAAGGCAATGCACTTGCACAAGCCACTTACCCACTGCTCCAACAAAACAAGCAAATACATTTTATAGGCAATATCGAAGGACGTGATATTTTAACACCCAAAGCAAACGTTACCGTATGCGATGGATTCACTGGAAATATCGCCCTTAAATTAGCCGAATCATTACATACCATTGCTTCTGAAAGAGGCCACGGCGAAGACGCGTATTTTAAACGCCTTCATTTCGAAAACTATGGTGGCCTTCCAGTACTTGGCGTTGCAAAACCTGTTATTATTAGCCACGGTATTAGCACGGCTACTGCGTTTCACAATAGTATTGGACTCGCTGTTCAAATGCTTGAAACCAGCTTTTGCAATAAAATTGCCCAAAACTTTACGGCCTAGGCATAAGTGCCATAAACCAAGCCTTTCCATTACCTTTGTAAGCAAACAAATGTTAGCATTGTATGTGGCTTAATAATGTATTAGAAACCATTGGCAATACCCCTATTATCAAGCTCAATAAAATAACCAAAAACTGGCCAGGAACCATACTCGCCAAAGTTGATTATTTTAATCCGGGCAACTCCATCAAAGACCGTATGGCACTTAAAATGGTAGAAGTTGCAGAAGCCGAAGGGAAATTAAAACCAGGTGGCACCATTATCGAAGGTACTAGTGGTAACACCGGCATGGGGCTTGCACTTGCAGCATGCGTAAAAGGATACAAATGCATTTTTGTAACCACTGATAAACAATCCAAAGAAAAAGCAGATATTTTAAAAGCAGTTGGCGCCGAAGTGATCGTATGCCCTACCAATGTTTTACCAGAAGATCCTCGCAGTTATTATAGTGTTGCCAAAAGACTTGGACAAGAAATTCCAAATTCGATGTACATGAATCAGTACGATAATTTGGCCAACCGTCAAGCACATTACGAATCTACTGGACCAGAAATTTGGGAACAAACAGAAGGTAAAATCACACACTTAATTTGTACTGCCGGAACCGGTGGAACAATTACAGGTACTGCGATGTATTTGAAAGAAAAAAATCCAAACATCAAAATATGGGCAGTTGATGTGTATGGTTCACTGCTTACAAAATATTACAACACCGGTGAGATTGATATGAACGAAGTGCACCCGTATATTTCGGAAGGATTTGGGGAAGACTTTGTACCTCAAAACTATGACATGAGCGTGATTGATAAATTTGTTCAAGTAACCGATAAAGACGGCGCGGTAATGGCACGTCGTATTGCAAAAGAAGAAGGACTCTTTTGTGGTTACAGTGCAGGTAGTTGCCTCCAAGGTTTACAAATACTCAAAGACGAATTAAAACCCACCGATGTTGTGGTGTGTATTTTTCATGATCATGGTAGCCGTTATGTCGGAAAAATTTACAACGATGAATGGATGATGGAGCGTGGATTTTTAGACGTGAAAACATTCAAAGACATCGTGAATGGTAGAGCTGGACAAAAATTAATCACCGTTTCTCCAGATCATTTAATTGCAGAAGCCGTTGCACTCATGAAAAAATATGACATCGAACATATTCCTGTCATGGACAACCAAAACATGGTAGGATCGCTCAGTGAAAATGGACTCTTTCAACAAATATTTACCAACCCAGATATCAAAAATCAGTCGGTACAAAGTGTTATGGAACAGCCCTACCCTGTTGTCGATTTTTTAACCCCGGTAGAAAAACTAGGCACTTTAATCAATCAAAAAAACGGCGCTGTTATTGCAAAGGACGAAAAGGGTGATTTCCATATCGTTACAAAGTATGACGTGATCCAAAGTCTTACAAAATAATGGTTGTTGGTGCATAAAAGCTAACGGGCGTTTGCGGGCAATAAAGTATCTTGCACCCTCATATTTATACGAAACATTATAGAATTAATACACATGAAAAAGTACAGAGCTGGCGTCTTATTTGGAGAAGAGTTAGAAAATTTATACAACGACGCAAAAAACAATCAATTTGCACTTCCTGCCGTAAATACTATTGGCACCAACAATATCAATGCAACCCTCGAAACGGCTGCAAAAGTAAACTCACCGGTTATCATTCAATTTTCAAATGGTGGTGCGCAGTTTATTGCGGGTAAGGGCATGCCCAACGATCAGTTACAAGCCAATATTTCTGGTGCTGTTTCTGGTGCCTTACACATACACAACGTAGCTAAACATTATGGGGTACCTGTTGTACTTCACACAGACCATGCTTCTAAAAAATGGCTCCCATGGATTAGCGGTTTGTTAGACGCAGGTGAAGCTTTTCACAAAGAAAAAGGTCAGCCCCTTTTTAGCTCGCACATGCTTGATTTATCTGAAGAAACACTAGAAGAAAATATTGAAACCTCGGTTGCATTTTACAAGCGTATGGCGCCACTAGGCATGAGCATCGAAATTGAACTTGGTGTTACAGGTGGTGAAGAAGATGGCGTAGATAACAGCGGCGTAGAAAACGATAAATTATATACACAACCAGAACACGTAGCTTATTCTTACAAAGAATTGAGCAAAGTGGGTAACCTCTTTACGGTAGCTGCTGCGTTTGGTAATGTACATGGTGTTTATAGCCCAGGTAACGTAGAACTTCGTCCTGACATTTTACACAATAGCCAAATCCATATTCAAAAAGAATTTAATACAGCAGATAAACCTGTATACTTTGTATTCCATGGTGGTAGTGGTTCTCCGCAACATCAAATTAGAGAAGCCATTGGATATGGTGCGATCAAAATGAACATTGACACCGATTTACAGTGGGCTTTCTGGGAAGGTATCAACGAATTTTATAAGAAAAATGAACCTTACCTACAAGCACAACTCGGTAATCCAGAAGGTGCCGATAAACCAAATAAAAAATATTACGATCCAAGGGTTTGGTTGCGCAAAGGCGAAGAAAGCTTTAGCAAACGCTTAGAAGTTGCCTTTGAAGATTTAAACTGTATTAATAGAAACGCTTAATCTATTTTCCTTCATATTAAAAGGTTGCATGTATGAAAAAAGAACGAGAAGAAGATTTTGAGGCCAATTTAACCGGCGAAGAATTACAAGAGCAGGAGAATGCTAAACCACGTTGGTTTAAGCGTATTCGTAAAGGTATTTTAACCTCAACCGCAGATAAAAAAGAAACACCAGAAGGACTTTGGAACAAATGTCCCGAGTGTAATCATATATCAACTACAACTGAGCTCGCAGAAAATTTATATGTGTGTGATAAGTGTAACCACCACCACCGTATTGGAAGTCAAGAATATTTTGACATTCTTTTTGATGATGGAAAATACACCGAACTATTTGACAACATCAAAAGTAAAGACGCCCTTGGCTTTACAGATTTAAAGCCCTATCAAAAAAGACTAGATGATATTCATGCCGCTACCGATCTAAAAGATTCTATGCGCGTGGCTACCGGTAATTTAGTTGGCGAAGGTTATGTAGTGGCTTGTATGGATTTTGAATTTATTGGCGGATCGCTAGGAAGTGTGATGGGTGAAAAATTTAGCCGAGCAGTAGATTATTGTATCGAGCACAAACTCCCCTATTTAGTAATTAGTAAAAGTGGCGGTGCCCGTATGATGGAAAGTGCTTACAGCTTAATGCAACTTGCAAAAACAAGCGGCAAACTTTCTCAATTATCAGACGCAGGCTTACCATTTATATCGCTTCTCACCGATCCTACTTTTGGCGGTATCTCTGCAAGCTTTGGCATGCTTGGCGATTTAAATATCGCTGAACCAGGCGCACTCATTGGTTTCGCAGGACCTAGGGTTATTAAAGAAACGATCAAAAAAGACTTACCACCCGGATTCCAAAGAAGTGAATTTTTATTGGAACACGGATTTTTAGACTTCATTGTAGAGCGAAAAAATTTAAAAGAAAAACTAGCTCAACTAGCGGTGTTGTTTAAGGGGTAATATACATCCCATGGCAAACGAAATGAACAACCGGCAGGCGTATTTCAACTACCACATCGAAGATAAATATGTGGCTGGCATTGTTTTGCTTGGCACCGAAGTAAAATCCATTAGAGATGGTAAACTAAGTTTCAACGACGCCTTTTGTTTATTTGATGATGGTGAGCTTTGGATGCGCGGACTTTTTATTGCATCCTACACCCATGGAACTGCCAATAACCACATTGCTGTTCATGACCGCAAACTACTACTCAATAAAAAGGAGTTAAAAAAAATTGAAGGGCGCTTAAAAGAAAAAGGATACACCATTGTGCCACTGCGCGTTTTTTTTACAGATAAAAATTTAGTGAAAGTAGAAATAGGACTTGGCAAAGGCAAAAAACTACACGACAAACGTGAAACCATCAAAGCGCGTGATGTAGAAAAAGAAATCAAACGGTATTTAAAATAAAAAAAAGACGTTGAAAATTCAACGCCTTTTTTTTACGCTGTTATACCATAGATATTATCCAAGTTTCACTTTTAAGTTTTGATCCAGCGCGTCTAAAAATTCTTCGGTATATAAATAATGTTCGCCGTGGTTTACTTTATTACCATGGATACAAACCGCTAAGTCTTTGGTCATTTTACCACTCTCTACTGTTTCTACACAAACCGCTTCTAGTGCATGGCAAAAATTAATTAGCTCCTGGTTGTTATCAAGCATACCTCTAAATTCTAAACCTCTAGTCCATGCAAAAATAGATGCAATAGGGTTTGTAGAAGTTGGCTTTCCTTTTTGGTGTTCTCTGTAGTGACGCGTAACGGTACCGTGTGCTGCTTCAGCTTCCATTACTTTACCATCCGGTGTTACAAGTGTAGAAGTCATTAAACCAAGTGATCCAAAACCTTGTGCTACGGTATCAGACTGTACGTCACCATCATAGTTCTTACAAGCCCATACAAAATTACCGTTCCACTTTAAAGCACTCGCTACCATGTCATCAATTAAGCGGTGTTCATAAGTGATACCAGCCTCAGCATATTTTGCTTTAAACTCATTTTGATATACTTCTTCAAAAATATCTTTAAATCGACCATCGTATTTTTTAAGGATGGTATTTTTAGTAGATAAATACAAAGGCCATTTTTTAACAAGCGCCTGGTTAAAACAAGCTCTAGCAAAACCAAAAATACTTTCGTCGGTATTGTACATAGCCATGGCAACGCCGTCTCCTTTAAAGTTAAATACTTCAAATTCTTGAACGTTTCCATCTTCGCCTTCAAACTTCACCGTTAATTTACCCTTACCCTTTGTAACAAAATCTGTTGCACGGTACTGATCACCAAATGCGTGACGACCAATACAAATAGGTGCTGTCCAGTTTGGAACTAAGCGGGGTACATTGCTACATACAATAGGTTCACGAAATACAGTACCATCTAAAATGTTACGGATGGTTCCGTTCGGGCTCTTCCACATTTGCTTTAACTTAAACTCTTCTACTCTTTGCTCGTCTGGCGTGATCGTAGCACATTTGATACCAACACCATACTGCTTGATCGCATTAGCTGCATCAATAGTAACCTGGTCGTTGGTTTCATCTCTATATTCCATACCCAAATCGTAATACTTAATATCGACTTCTAGGTAGGGTAAAATTAATTTGTCTTTGATAAATTTCCAGATGATACGTGTCATCTCATCACCATCCAATTCAACAACTGGATTTGCCACTTTAATTTTTTGTGCCATGATATTCAATTTTTAGTTTTAACGGGCACAAAGGTAGTGATTTATAGGGCATTAAACGTTCACAATTAATACTGGAATGTTTAATTGATGCCTTACCGATTCAATGGTTTCGCCAAAAATATAGTCTTTAATGCCCTTATGCCCGTGGGCTCCCATCACTAACATATCTACCTTATTATCTGCCACAATTTTAACAATGGCGGCCGTCCTATTTTTAAAGCCCAGGGCGGTGCTTACTTCATACCCTTTTTGCTCCAATTGCTGCTGATACTGCGACAGCCTTTCTTGATCCAACCTGGTTTCTTCATCATCGCTGGCAGCACCCAAATAATTGGCACTCACCGATTCCACCACATGAATTAACAAGTAGTTACTCCCCTGTTGCCCTTGGGCTAGGGCATGCGCAATTAATTTTTCGTCGGCGAGGGTAAAATCTAATGCAATCCCAATTTTTTGGGTTGGCTTCACCGTTAAATTTTCTAGTGATGCGATATCTCCATGCATGGTAGATAAAGCAACTTGTTTCTTTTTAAAGACTGGATAAAAAGTCATGATTAAAAAAAGTACCACAAAGCCTATCAGTAAAAACACAACAGCAATTTTGGCCAATATAGTAGCATCACTATTTATAAAATCAATGGCAGCATGCAATACCAATCTTCCATTGAGCCCTACTAAAATAAGTGCTACCAACCAGGCAGCTATTTGCACCCATCGCCTGATAACATATTCACCCATTTTCTCTTTGTCGCTTACAAAATGTATCAGCGGTATCACTGCAAATCCAAGTTGTACACTTAATAGCACCTGACTAAATACCAGTAAATCATCAACTTTTCCTTCGCCATATATTCCAATGATAAATACGGCAGGACCAATCGCAATCAGGCGTGTTAACAACCGTCTTAGCCATGGATTTAAACGAATTTGCAAATAACCTTCCATTACTATTTGCCCAGCAAGGGTACCCGTTACTGTTGAGCTTTGCCCAGCAGCAATAAGTGCTACTGCAAATAAAATAGGTGCTAAATGTGTACCCAGTAACGGTTGCAATAAACGGTGTGCATCTTCTATACGTGCTACTTCTGTGTTACCTGTTTTAAAAAAAACGGTAGCCGCTAAAACGAGTATGGCAGCATTCACAAAAAATGCAGCATTGAGTGCCACAAGACTGTCAATAAAATTATACTTAAGTGCACGCTTAATACTTTTTGTATCGGCACCAATTTTTCTGGTTTGTACCAGTGCCGAATGCAAATACAAATTATGTGGCATTACCGTGGCGCCAATAATACCTACCGCAATGTACAAGGAGGCGTCTGTTAAAGGTGTTGGAATAAACCCAGTGGCTACTTCTTTTAAATTAGGATCAGCAATTAAAATTTCAATAAAAAATGAAACCCCAATTGTAGCAACAAGCGCTAAAATAAATGCTTCCATTTTTCTGATACCATAACGCTGCAATAATAAAAATAAAAAAGTGTCAACAACAGTTATTGCTACACCCCAAATGAGCGGAAGTCCGGTTAACAAATGAAGTCCAATAGCCATACCCACTACTTCCGCTAAATCGGTGGCAGCAATAGCAATTTCAGCTAAAATATACAAGCAAAAATTTACGGCGGGTGGATAGGTTTCTCTATTGGCCTGGGCTAAATCACGCCTACGCACAATACCTAAACGGGCGCTTAAACTTTGCAGTAGTAGCGCCATTAAATTACTAAGTAACAAAACCCAAATAAGTTGATATCCAAACTGCGCACCACCTTGTAAATCGGTGGCCCAATTTCCTGGATCCATATAACCCACACTCACCAAATAAGCTGGCCCAAAATAAGCGAGTATTCGGCGCCATCCTTTTCGGGGAAGCGTCGTGTCTATCGACTCGTGCACTTCGCTTAAAGACGGGTTTTGATGTATCATGGGGTTCTGGTAAAATTGGGTTCAAGACAAATTTATGCAATTGTTGGTTCGTAATGTCAAAGTTCTAAACCTGCATGCGCATTAAGCCGTTATTTTATATAATTTTATAGGTATGAAGAAGTTGTTGACCATTTGCCTCCTCTCCCTTTTATGGGGTTGTTCCAATAAAGCCCTTGACCTTTCTGGAGAAACAACCATTAAAGCAGATGACTATGTGAAAGCATTTGCCCCTATCAAAGGCAACTACTCGGCTGCCGATACCGATTTTATAAAAAAAGCAGATACTTTAAAAATTGGGGTAAAAGCATTACTTCAATTTATGCCTGATTCTGCGGTGCAACAAATGGTTAAAAATGAAAAAAAAGAAACCATTTACCCAGTGGGCGTGATTGAAAAAGAAACAGAAAAATATTTTTTGATTCTTGTTAAAAATAAAAAAACAGCGAAGCTTTTTGTATATGTAACTGACGAAAAATTAAAATATTTAGGGAATAAAGAATTACTCAATAACGAAAACAAAGACAGGTATGCGCGCTCTGTATCAATCAATAAAGAGCCCACATTTGTAATTAGTAAAGAAACCTACTCAAAAGACAAAGAACTCAAATTTTCTAGATCGGGATGGATATTTAATGCAGGCGCCGGATTTATGATAGTAGTGAATGATAGTAATGAAACTCCGGAAAATAATATTATCATCAATCCACTAGATACTTTACCAAGCCTTGCCAAACTAAGTGGCGACTATACAAGAAATGAAAAAAACTTTATTTCAATAAGGGATGGTAAAGACGCCAAAACTTATTTGTTTTTTATTCATTTTGAAAAAAACAACGCCGATTGTATTGGTGAATTAAAAGGTACACTAACCTTGTCTTCACAAACAGCCGGGCAATTTACGCAAAATGGGGACCCTTGCATTATTGATTTTTCTTTTGCTGGTAATACGGTTCGGGTAAAAGAGCAAGGAACCTGTGGTAACCATAGGGGCATCAAATGCTTTTTTGACGACAGTTTTACCCGAAAAAAGCCTTCAAAAAGCAAAAAAAAGCGCAAATAAGACAGTTTACCCACAATTTAATGTGTACAAAGTACATTTTAAATATTTCCCCTATATTGCGACCCTATTTAAGCACTTAAACTGCCTTTATGTCTTTTACGAATTTTCAATTGCCGTACCAGCCTGCCGAAGAATACAGCAAAAAAGCGGCCTATTTTTCGATGGAATTTGCCATTCATCAACCACTCAAAATATACAGTGGTGGACTTGGCTTTTTAGCAGGCTCTCACCTTCGTAGTGCATATGAACTTCGTCAAAACATGATTGGAGTTGGGATTTTATGGAAGTATGGCTATTATGATCAAGCACGTAACCAAGACCAAACCTTGCAGGTTACTTTCATGGAAAAGATGTACAGTTTTTTAGAAGATACCGGCATCAAATTTCAAATTTTAATTCATGAGCACCCGGTTTGGGTAAAAGCCTATTACCTCAATCCAGAAACATTTAAAAGTGCGCCGCTCTTTTTATTAAGTACTGATTTACCGGAAAATGATTATATCTCTCAAACCATTACACACCGTCTTTATGACGCCAACGTTGCAACGAAAGTGGCACAGTTTATTTTACTAGGTGTAGGTGGCGCTAAATTAATTGATGAACTAGGTTTCAACCCCGACGTGTATCACTTAAATGAAGCGCATGGTATTTCTTCTGCCTTTTATTTACTCAACAAATATAAAAGCGTAGAAAAAGTTAGAGAGAAACTCGTATTTACAACCCATACCCCCGAAGAAGCTGGCAACGAAAAACATGACATGTACTTGTGTCATAGAATGAGTTATTTCTGCGGCCTCAGCATTGATGAAGTGCGCAAATTAACGGGCATTACCGACGATTTATTCAATCACTCACTCGCTGCATTAAAATTTGCAAGAAAAGCAAATGGTGTGTCTGCACTTCATGGCCATGTGAGCAGAGAAATGTGGAAACACTACGAAGGTATTTGTCCAATCATCTCTATCACCAATGCGCAAAACTGGCAATACTGGGCCGATAAGCAGCTATACAAAGCCATGGACGCGAATGATGATTTTATTTTTGATGACCGCAAAAAGCACCTGAAAAAAAGAGCCTTTGAAATTGTTGCCGATCAAACAGGTAAAAAGTTTGACCCAAATGTTTTAACCATTGTTTGGGCGCGCAGATTTGCCGGATACAAACGCGCAAGCATGCTCACTTATGACATGGAGCGTTTTGAAAAATTATTATCCAATAGCAAATATCCAATCCAAATAATTTGGGCTGGTAAACCTTACCCGGTAGACTACCCTGCTATTTCAGAATTCAATGACCTCGTTCAAATTAGCAAGAATTATAAAAATGTAGCCGTTCTAATTGGTTACGAATTAGGTTTAAGTAAACGCCTTAAACAGGCTTCAGATATTTGGCTTAACAACCCGCGCGTTCCGCGCGAAGCATCTGGCACTAGTGGCATGACAGCTGCTATGAATGGCGCGGTTAACTTTTCTACTGATGATGGATGGATACCAGAATTCATCAACCATGGCAACAATGGTTTTGTGGTTCCTAAAGCCGATTACGAAAACATGCACCAACACGAGCAGGACGATTATGACCTGAACAAGCTCTACGAAATTTTGGAACAGCAAATTATCCCAATGTATTACGACAACTATGACACTTGGCGCCAAGTGATTCAAAATGGTATGCGTGATGTACAGGTGCAGTTTGATGCCAACAGAATGGCTAAGGAGTACTACGAGCTCATGTACAAATAAGTTTAACTTTTTAGGCCTACTTTTGTTATAGTACAAAAGATGCCCATGCAACACAAAATTGTCATTGCAATTACTGGAGCCAGTGGTTCTATTTATGCCAAGGTTTTATTGGATAAATTAGCTGTCCTAAACACCCAAATTGCACAGGTGGGCATTGTCATGAGCAAAAACGCCAAAGAAGTGTGGGAAACAGAACTGGGTAATACTGATTTTAACAACTACCCTTTTAACTACTACGAAAAGTTTGACTTTAACGCACCCTTTGCTTCTGGTTCAGCAGGTTACAACACCATGATTGTGGCACCATGCAGTATGGGTACCCTTGGGCGTATTGCATCTGGTATCAGTGATGATTTAATTACCCGTGCAGCCGATGTGGTATTAAAAGAAAGACGAAAGCTTATTTTGATGGTACGTGAAACACCCTACAACCTTATTCATATTAAAAACATGGAAACGGTAACGCTAGCAGGCGGCATTATTTGCCCAGCTACCCCATCGTTTTACAGTAGACCCAGCACCATAGAACAGGCAGCTGCTACCGTAGTAGACCGTGTTATTGATTTAGCTGGGCTGCAACAAGACAGTTACAGATGGGGCGAATAAGTCCAAAATAATTTTAATCGCCTACTCTACTTTTGCACTTTCGTCTTCCGTTACTTTTTTACGAAAAGTGAACACAATTTTTCCGGCCTCTTTATCAAGGTCAGCTACCAGTGTATCACCAGCGGTAATGTTAAAGTTTAAGATTTCTTCGGCTAGAGGATCTTCCAAATATTTTTGAATGGCTCTGTGTAGTGGTCTTGCACCATACTGCACATCATATCCCTTATCTGCAATAAAATCTTTGGCTTCTTCTGTTAGCTCTAAACTAAATCCTAAATTTTGCAAACGCTTTTCTACACCCTTCATTAAAATATCAATGATATTAAAGATGTTTTCTTTAGTTAAAGAATTAAACACCACCACGTCATCAATACGGTTTAAGAATTCTGGTGAAAAAGTACGCTTCAATGCTTTTTCAATAACAGCTTTGTTATTTTCTTCGGCGTTTTGAATACGTGTAGCCGTTGCAAAACCTACACCATCACCAAACTCTTTTAATTGACGTACGCCAATATTAGAGGTCATAATAATCAGCGTATTTTTGAAATCAATTTTACGGCCTAGACCATCTGTTAATTGACCATCATCGAGTACCTGTAATAAAATATTGTAAATATCTGGATGCGCTTTTTCAATTTCGTCTAATAATATTACACAGTAGGGCTTGCGTCTCACTTTTTCTGTTAACTGTCCACCCTCTTCATAACCAACGTAACCCGGAGGCGCACCAATTAAACGGCTCACCGTAAATTTTTCCATGTACTCACTCATGTCTATTCTAATGAGTGCATCTTCCGATTCAAACATATTACGCGCAAGTGCACGTGCTAGTTCGGTTTTACCTACACCCGTTGGACCTAAAAAGATAAAAGTACCAATTGGTTTTTTAGGATCTTTTAAACCTACTCTATTTCGCTGTATAGCTTTTACCACTTTTACAATGGCCTCATCCTGTCCCACAACCATACCCTTCATTTCTTCGTTCATTCGGCGCAGCTTGTCTGTTTCTGCTTGCACCATACGTTTAACAGGAATACCTGTCATCATACTCACTACTTCGGCAATATTTTCGTCAGTAATAGGATAACGCTTGTTTTTGCTCTCTTCTTCCCAAGCAGATTTTGCTTGCTCCAACGATTCGCCTAATTTTTTTTCTGTATCTCTAAGTGCAGCCGCTTCTTCGAAACGCTGACTTTTTACCACTTTATTTTTTTCGTTTTTAACCGCTTCGATTTCTTTTTCAAGTTCCACAATTGTTTCTGGAACATTGATATTTTTTAAGTGTACCCTAGCACCTACTTCATCTAATACGTCAATGGCTTTATCAGGAAGTAAACGGTCCGTCATATAACGATCACTTAATTTTACACAGGCTTCAATAGCGTCATCGCCATAAGTAACGTTGTGAAAATCTTCATATTTAGATTTGATATTGTTTAAAATAACAATGGTGTCATCTACACTTGGCGGCTCAACAAGTACTTTTTGAAAACGTCTATCAAGTGCTCCATCTTTTTCGATGTGCATACGGTATTCATCAAGTGTAGAAGCGCCAATACATTGGAGCTCTCCTCTTGCAAGTGCAGGTTTTACAATATTAGATGCATCCAGTGATCCACTCGCGCCACCTGCGCCAACAATGGTGTGTATTTCATCAATAAATAAAATAACGTCTCTGTTTTTTTCAAGCTCATTCATGATGGCTTTCATACGCTCTTCGAACTGACCACGGTATTTAGTGCCCGCTACAAGTGCCGCAAGGTCTAATGATACAACACGTTTATCAAATAAAACACGGCTTACTTTGCGCTGCACAATGCGAAGGGCTAAACCTTCTACAATGGCTGTTTTACCCACACCTGGCTCACCAATTAAAATAGGATTGTTCTTTTTGCGGCGACTTAAAATTTGGCTCACACGCTCAATTTCTGCTTCACGACCTACAATAGGATCTAAATTTCCCACCTCTGCTAATTTGGTAATGTCTCTACCAAAATTATCTAGCACAGGTGTTTTACTTTTAGCACCAGCAGGTGATTTTGCAGCTTTGGGCTGACTAAATCCACCGCCTCTTTTTTCCTCATCAAAATCATCGTCGTTATCATTGTCTTCTGGAAAATCATTTTGAGGACTTGAACTACCCACCATGCCTAGCTCGGTTCTAAAAAGGTCGTAATCAATATCAAACTGACCTAGTATTTGAGTGGCAATGTTTTCTTTATTTTTTAAAATGCTCAGCATTAAATGTTCCGTTTCCACAAGCGGGCTTTTTAGGGCCTTGGCTTCTAGCACAGTAACACGAATTACTTTTTCGGCTTGCTTGGTTAAAGGAAGACTATTGATGTTGGCAATATTTTTACCCGTCTTATCCTTTACTGCAAGCTCAATTTCTTTGCGAAGTTCATACAGGTCTACATTAAGCTGCTTTAGCACCTTAATAGCCGTATTTTCCTCGTCCCTTATTAGACCTAGGAGTAAATGCTCCGTGCCAATAAAGTCGTTCCCTAGCCTTAACGCCTCTTCCCTACTGTAGGAAATGATTTCTTTTACTTGTGCCGAAAAATTATTATCCATAACCAAAAATTGGATTTATACAATTATAACGAATATTTTTGAGCGAAGTTGTGTGTGGATTATCCACATTTACTAACTTCACGCTTATACTATGGAGCTCAAAATTGATACCAAAGAAAAATACCAGCTTTTAACCCCCGCTGGAACCTCAATTACTGCCATTATAGCAGCAGAAATCGTAAATATTTGCAATAAATGTCTAGAATCGGCCCCAAAAAACATGGTGCTGAACCTTGAAAAAGTAACAGATATTGAAACTGGCGCCTGTCAAACCTTAACAGATTTACAACAGGCTTTTTATGATAAAAGTGCCTCATTTGTCATGTGCTGCCTTTCCGCAAAACTTGAAGCCGCATTTGATGCATTAGGCCTATTAGAAATGCTCAACCTAACACCCACCCTTAGTGAAGCTTCCGACATTGTAATGATGGAAGAAATTGAACGTGAATTATTAGACAGCGACGATTTTGAATTTGACAAAGAATCAGCATAAGCAATTGCTTATTGAATAATTTTTTCAATTCGAGTAAGTTTACCTGCGGCATTCATGCCTTCTACTACAATTCTAAATTTTGTTGTTACGTCGTTATTGAAAAAATCAAGTTTAACGAGTTTGGTTTTCTTATCTGTTAACACATACGGGTTCCAATAAAGCGTGGTGCGAACATCAGGTACTTTTGTTGGCGCTGCAGTATAATTGGGGCTATAAAATTCTTTGTAATTGGTATATCCAGTTAAAATGGCATTACTCAATCCTTTTAGACTTTCATTTTTTAGATCGGCAGGTTTTTTTGTATAAATAGCGATGGCACCAGAAGGACCAGAACCAGATGATCCCATAAATGGTGGACGAAAAACTTTGATGTACGCAATATCACTCATCTGAATACCCATCGTTTGTTCTGCATCCGATAATATTTCATTCAAGAAAATATCAGGTGTACCATCACGCCAATTTAGCCCCGGCACATTATTGCTATTCGCGTCTTCTGCTCCATTGGCCCCAAGTATCGGTAGCGACATGGTCATACCCGGAATTAAATTTTGCAAGTATTGAAATACATTGGTGGCACCTATTGCATGGTTGTCATTTTGTACATCAAAAGCGTAACTATCTTTACTAGAAAATAAACCTGATGTATATTTTTCGTCTAATACATCAATGGGAGATTTGGCCTTTGATTGTACCACTACTTCTTTTAACACCACCACCGAGTCAAATGTTTTCTTAATTTTTTTAGCTTGTGCTTCCATATACATTAGATAGGAAAGCCCCGCCGTGTCGGGTTTTGCAAAATGATAGAGCTGGATTTGTGTAGGATATGAAACGGTTGGCAAACTATAGGTGAAATTAGCCAAGGTAGTTGGCGCTACTTTTTTGTCGCCGTTAATTTTATAAAAAACACGTACCGTATCAAAAAATATAAGACCGCGCTGACTAAAACTAGCATCGGATGCTATCGGTGCAAAAAAATATTGTTTGCTACTATCTTTTGATTGTAGCACCATCGTAATGCTCTGTACCAATTTATTATCAAAGGTACCACCATTATATATGGCACCTCTAATTTGCAAATAGTCACTATCCATTTGGTATTTTAAATTGGGCAGCTTCCCTTTCACCATTTCTTCCCAATTGTATTTTCGCCAACCATGCGTAAGCATCACTAAATCTAATTGTGCAGGTGTTTCAGCATCGGTACTTGAAAAATAATTGGAAGCATTAGGAATATTACCTTTGATATCACCTTGTAAAAGCAGGTTAGAGAAAATATTTGTTGAATTATCCTGCACGGCATTTACATCAGTAACAGATACTGATAAGTTACTTAACAATGTATCTTCTACTACAATGTCAATGGTATTTTTTGCGCGTTTAAACAAACGAGGCGTAAACATTTTTACCGACGGATAAAAAGCGTGCAGGTTATTATTGATAAATAAAACCCGCTCTGCAACTGGTACCCATGCCGCATCAAAAACAGTTATTTGTAAAACACCTGTTGGCAAACGATCCGTGGGCATGGCAAGTGCTGCTGATTTTTTTGTTTGTAATTGAATGGTAGAAGTATATACCATGCGCTGATTCATGGATGCCACAACATGTAGTTGCAAAAAGTTTTGCGCCGTTACCATTGGGCGTTGAATAACTATTTTAGCCTTATCTTCCCCCAACACCGCTTGCATCACAATGCCGTCTGGTTTTGCAGCAGGTATGGCGGTTGTATGCACTGTTCCGGCTGCATCTACCCAAATACAGTTATAGGTTTCCTCTTTTTCTGGCAAAAAACTAAATACACCCA
>JBMSJE010000026.1:0-23217 GCA_049418605.1 Sediminibacterium sp.
GTTTGCGTAGTTAAAACACCAAAAATAAGTGGGATAGCGGCCTGGGTAGATAGCACAGCCATACCTTTTGTAACGTACTGACAAACATATTCATAATGATCCGTGTCACCTTTAATAACAGCACCAATCACAATAATGGCATCATACTTTTTGGTTTCCATTAATTTTTTTGAATAACCAACAAGCTCAACAGCACCTGGGCACTGTAATAACACATACGGGGTTTGGGTAGCATTTAATTGATTAACACAACCCTGCGTCAATAAATCCGTTATTTCAATATTAAATGTTGCCTGTATTACTGCGATCATAATTTATTATTTAATGTGGTGGTGTCCAATATTAATTTTAGCATCTAAATAAGCCTTGTTGTGTTCATTAGCGGCAGAATTTACATGATGCGTTGTAAATGCAATACCTGCTGCGGTTACAGCTGCTTCTTTTAATGGGTTGTTGGTAATAAGTGTAATAGATGTATACCCTAGTATTTTTAAAATAACAGTAGCGTCATCATAGTTGCGCGCATCAGCTGGAAGTCCTAAGGCTTCGTTGGCTTCGTAGGTATTTAAACCCTGCTCTTGTAAATGATACGCTTTAATTTTATTAGAGATACCAATACCCCTTCCTTCTTGATTTTTTAAATAAATAACGGCGCCATTTTTATTGGCTGCAATAAGTGCAAGTGCCTGATGTAGTTGGTCTTGACAATCACAACGTAAACTGCCAAAAATATCACCGGTAGCACATTCAGAATGTATACGTACCATGGGTATTACCCCTTCCATGTCACTATTTTGTAGCACAAAATGTTCTACCAAACTAATGGGGTTTTTAAAAACCTTGATGGTAAAATTTCCAGATTTTGTAGGTAGTTGCGCTTCCGAAATAAGTTCCATGTTATTGTATCTTTTTTCGGTGATCAATAATTTGCTGAATGGTAATAATAGGCAGTTGATGATGGCTTGCAAATTCAAAGAGTCCATCACGTCGCATCATATTACCATCAGTATCCATAATCTCGCAAATAACAGCAGCGCCCGATTGATTCGTTAACAAACACAAATCTACACCGGCCTCGGTATGTCCAGGTCGTATTAAAACACCACCCTCTTTGGCAACAACCGGAAATAAATGACCGGGCTTAATAAAATTGTCTGGCTTACTACTATCACTAGCAATTAAAGCAGCGGTTATGGAACGTTCTTTTGCAGAAATACCAGTGGTGATACCAAATTCAGGTGTAGCATCGATAGAATCATGAAATGCAGTGCTAAAAGCATCTTTTGCATTACTAGGTACCGGGTGCAAATCTAATTTTTGTGCTATATTTTTTGAAATAGCAATACATATGAGACCCCTCGCCTCTTTGGTGCAAAAATTTACTTTAGCAGGTGTAGAAAGTGATGCACTAAACACAATATCGCCCTCATTTTCCCTGCTTTCATCATCTACCACAACTATAAGTCCGCCATTTGTAAAATGAGTTAATGCAATTTCGATAGAACTAAACAAATGATTCATACTTATTTTGATAACAACTTTTCGGTGTATTTAGCTAAAATGTCAAATTCAATATTAACCCTATCACCAATTTTTAATGCACGCATATTGGTTTTTTCAAGTGTGATAGGTATAATACATAGTTCTAACAAATTGCCTTCTGTTTTGTTGACTGTTAAACTAACACCATTAATGGTAACTGAACCCTTATACACCGCATATTTAGAAAAGGAAGCTTCAAATTCAATGGTTATAAACCAAGCTGTATCAGACACTACAATATTTTGCACAAGCGCCGTATCATCTACATGACCTAATACATAATGCCCACCTAAAAAACTAGTAGGTTGTAAAGGAAGTTCAATATTTACCGTACTACCCTTTATGTAATGTTTGATAATTGTTTTTGAAATAGACTCGGTAGAAACAAAAAACGAAAGAGTGTCATTGTTAATGGCAATTACCGACAAACAGGCGCCGTCAATGGCAACACTGTCCCCCAGTTTAACACGGGAAGCCACAGAAGCACTGGTAACACCAAGGGTCCAGCCAGTTTCTTGAACATCAATACTTGAAATAATTGCCGATTCAACAATTCCGGTAAACATGGACTGATTTCTTTAAATTTGAGGCGCAAAGATATGCGATGACAACATTAGAACACTTAATTGAAGCATTAAGTTTAGCCAAAAAAGCAGAAAGGAAAAATATTAAAGGAAATCCTTTTGTGGGCGCCATTGTTGTTGATGAAAATAATTGCATATTGGGTAGAGGATACCACAAAATGTGGGGTGATAAACATGCCGAAGTTTATGCGATAGAGGAAGCCTTAGCACATACCAAAGATCTAACAAATTGCACCCTCTATGTAACCCTGGAACCCTGTTCGCACCAAGGAAAAACCCCTCCCTGCACCGATCTTATCATACAATCAGGTATCAAAAAGGTTTTTGTTGGCTCATTAGACCCAAATCCTAAGGTATCAGGATTTCAGTTACTGAAAGAAAAAGGAATAGACATTGAATTGATTGAACTAAAAGATGCTACCAAATTAAATAAAGTTTTTTTTACGAATCAGAAAAAAGAAAGACCATTTACGCGTTTAAAAATTGCTGCAACTATCGCAGGGAAAATGGCTGACTATGACGCCCATTCTAAATGGATAACCAATTCAATGAGCAGGGCCTATGTGCATTCAAATATTAGAACTGAGGTAGATGCGATTTTATCAACTGCAAAAACAGTTATTAAAGACAAGGCCACCTTGAATATTAGAATTGAAAACACGCCTAGTAAAGAAGTTAATGCGGTCATAATTGATAGAACAGGCTCTATACTCAAAATGCAACATGCAAACCTGCCAATATTTTACCCAAGAACGCATACGAAAGTATATATAGTAACTGCACCAAATATCATCGCCTCAACAACACCATTACCCAATAATATAGAAATCATTGAAACTACATTTAATTCAAACAAAGAAATAGATACTAACATTTTAGGCAAACAACTACTAGAAAAAGGTTTATACTGCATTTTAGTAGAAGCAGGGGAAATATTTAGCGCCTACTTACTATCAAAAAATTGGGTGGATGAATTAGATTATTTTATTGGCAGTAAAATAGCACTAGACAATGAGGCGTTAGCAGCATATAAGCTTTCCAAAAATAAAGTATTAAGCCAAGAGCTACCACTAACACTACTAAGTTCTACCACTTTTAACAATGATATTTATTTGCATTACACAATCAATGAATCTTAATATATAAAAATGAAATTAACATACAAACCAATCATTTTATTTGTATCAATCTTATGTTGCACAAGCACATTTGCACAGCCTTTTATCAATGAAATTAAGGCTTTCAGAAAGGCTGATTCTATTTCTATGCCGCCAAAAAATACAATTTTACTTATTGGCAGCTCTAGTTTTACAAAATGGAAAGACGTACAAGAATACTTTCCACAGCATACCATGCTCAATAGAGGATTTGGCGGATCTTCATTAACCGATGTCATATATTATGCTAGCGATGTTGTGCTTAAATATCAACCCAAACAAATACTTATTTATTGTGGCGAAAATGATATTGCAGGATCAAACACCGTAAATGCAGATACCGTTTTTGAAAGATTTAAAATTTTGTATGGTATTATAAGAAGCAAGTTCAAGAAAGTTCCTATCGCATATATTTCAATGAAGCCTAGCCCTAGCAGAGAAAAGTATTTAGTAACCATGCAAAAAGCAAACGAACAAATTAAATCATTTATTGAAAAGCAAAAGAAAACTGCATACATAGATGTTTATAGTAGCATGCTTGATGCCAATGGCAAAATACTTACCCATATTTTTATTGCTGATAAATTACACATGAACGCTGAGGGTTATAAAATATGGCAGGGCATTATTGCGCCTTACTTGGTTGATTAAACCTACCAAAAATGAGTTTTGCAAATGAGATTAGGCTTAAAAATATTGATTTGTTGTACATTACTATATTGCGTTAAGTCATCGGCTGCTCAAAATAGAGATACCCTTTATAATCAGCTAGACTCGGTTCTTGTAACGAGCAGAAATATTAAAACGAGTCAGGTAAAAACGCCGTATGTAATTAGTGCTATTGATCAAAATCAAATTAGAGAAACCAACGCAAGAACAACACCCGAAGCTTTACAGGGTGTAGCAGGCGTTTTTTTACAAAAAACAAACCATGGAGGCGGCTCTGCATTTATTAGAGGGCTTACGGGCAATCAAACACTTTTAGTAATTGACGGCATTAGATTAAACAATGCCACTTACCGGTATGGTCCCAATCAGTACCTTAATACCATTGATATGTTTACGCTTGAAAAGCTAGAAGTATTTAAAGGCATAGGCGCTATTGAATATGGCTCCGATGCTATGGGCGGCGTTATTCATCTTACGACCAAAGAAGCAAATACAAGCGGTTCCAAGGATTTTAAACTGAGCAATACCAGCAAATTTTTGTCTTCACAAATGGAAAAGACAAATAGAACAGAGATGAATTATGCGGCCAACAACTGGTCAATTTTAGGTGGATTAAGTATCAAAAGATTTGGAGACATTGTTGGCGGCGAAGGAATTGGCCATCAAGCACCTTCTGGTTACAGAGAAAAAAACTATGATATAAAAGCAAAAGTAAAACTAACTAGCAACCAAGAAATTACATTATCAACACAAAATACAATTCAACGAGATATTCCTATTTACCACAAAATAGTGTTAGAGAATTTTAAAATAAATCAAGTTGACAAACAGGTACACAATTTAAACTACCTAAAATATAGGTATGCAAACAACAGTAAAGTAATTTCTGAAATACTTGTAACGCTATCACAGCAACGCTCTATCGAAAACCGTTCCAATCAAAAAAACAACGCTAGCCTTTTAAGAAAAGAAAGAGATACTATACATACTACCGGCATAACCGCCGAAATGATAGTAAAGCCTAGAAAAAATTGGATAAGCAACACAGGTGTAGATATCTATTCGGACCTTGTTAATAGCAATACTATTGAAACAAACACGAGCGCTACTACTCAAACTCAAAAAAGAGGCTTATACCCCAACGGATCCACTTATAACAATAATTCTTTGTTTAATATCCATTATTTAAACCTTGGCAAACTCAGTATTATTGCAGGTATTCGTTATAATTTTTTGGATATTCGTATAAGTGATACGACACTTGGAAATGTCACATTAAAACCATCGGCACTCGTTACCAATTACGGTTTCAACTACCAACTACATAAAAATCATTTTATTTTTGGCTCTATTTCAACAGGCTATAGGGCTCCAAACATAGACGACTTAGGCACGCTTGGCATTGTGGATTTCAGGTATGAAATTCCTAGCTACAACCTAAAGCCAGAAAAATCAAAAAATATTGAACTAGGCTACAAATACAATGCTGTAAAAACCAGTCTAGCCGTTTCCGTATTTCAGATGAATTTGAAAGATGTAATTACAAGGATTGTTAATGGTCAAGTAATGAATGGATACAATGTGTATACCAAAAAAAATATAGAGTCTTCTTATATCAAAGGGACAGAAATTTCAGTGTCGCATCAAATCAATAACCATTTTGACTTTCAATCAAATGCAACGTATACCTATGGGCAAAATGTAACCAAAAATGAACCTATGCGAAGGATGCCACCATTTTTTGGTCAAAACAAGTTAAGCTGGCATTCTAAAAACAAAACAGTTGCTATTAGACACCAATTTGCGGGCAAACAAACCAGACTTGCAAAGGGAGATATAGACGATAATCGAATTGGTGTATTGGGTACCGCACAATGGAATACCATTCAAATAGACGCGGGCATTAGATGGAAACATGTAGCATTGCATGCATCTGCCATTAATCTACTGAATGAGAAATATAAAACACACGGCTCTGGAATATATGGTATGGGGCGCGCATTTGGACTATCAGTTAATTGGCATTTATAAATGCATGTAAGTAAACTCCTACTAAAAATGAACAGGCATAAACTTTGAATTCCTACTTAGCCTAAGCGCAGGTGTTGGCACTTTGATATAATTTAATACGTGTGCAAGGCTTTGCCAGAATGGCTTTTTAGGAAGTAAGCCTTTAAAATCGATATCGGGAGCCAAGTAAAATTCATACCCACCTTTACCCCAATCCGAAGTTCCACCTGGCATGTTAATGTAATAATTATTAAGGGTGTGATCTACACCAAGTCCAACAGAAATACCAAGCCATTTAGGCCACTTACTTGATGGTTTATACCTGTTAGGATTATACGTAAACCAAAATGTTGAATTCATGTAGTCGTCTTGAAAATTACTTTCACGTTTGATAAAATCGTAATAATAATTTTCCTTTCTGTAATAACTGTACTTGATATCGAGTGCTTTTAAGAATTTACTTTTAGACTGAAAGTAGGGATAAAAACTACCCAGTGAACCGCTCATCCAATCATACACACTAAAACCCCATGTTGGCGAAAATCCATCCTTAATTTCAATAAAACCCTGTACCGCCGTGCCTAAAAAACCGCCCCATAATAATGATTGCGCCTCGGTTTTACCAGACCATCTAATACCTCTTGCAAAAATATCACTCGTAATTCTGGCACCATAAAAATGGCCAACTTTGTCTAAGCCCTTTGCATAAATGGCGTCTCTTCCAAAATCAAAAGCTTGAGCAATATTTGAACCACCCCCATCAAAATGAAAGGTTTTTTTTGAATCGGCCCACCAGGCGTTATTGATGTAATGATAACTACCATATAGTGCTAGAAGCGAAGTGGCATTTACGGCGGCAAATCGTTTTTTATTGAGTGTGTTGGCGTTTTTAAAAAAAGGGGTATGTGTTTTTAAAGCAGGTAATGTGTCCACATCATTCGTTGCGAAAACAGATACTGTAAACAACATACTTACCATCCAAAAAATAAAACGCATACCTCTATTTTAATGTTGTGCTATAAATATAGATTATAATTCTTGCCAATTAAATGTATCGTCTATTATTTGTTGTTTATTTAATTGTAAATAATCTAAAAAAGAGGCAGCTGTTGGCGACAACTTCTTGCCATTTAACCAAATGAGATTCCACGTAGTTTTGATTGGGAGGCCTTTTACCGGAATAATTTGTAATTCTTTGTTTTCAATTTCTTTACGTATGCCTATAAATGGCATGATAGAATAACCAAGACCAGCGAGTAATGCTTGCTTTACAGCCTCATTAGAAGTAAGCTCCATTTTACGAAGCACCGTAATATTATTGGTTTGTAAAAATTTTTCCATAACCTGTCTTGTCCCCGACCCTTCTTCTCTAAAAATGATGGGTAGGTTTTCAAACATTTTTTTTGCAGTTACATTATCATTTTGATTTGTTTCACGCTTACCTACTAAATACAATTTGTCTTGCAATAAATCTAACTTGTCAATATCCAATAAGGAAGGTAAAAATGAAACGAGCCCAAAATCAATTTCATTATTTTTTAAACTCTCAAAAACCTTGTTTTTATTGGTTACATCCATAACTAGTTCCACGCCTGCATGCTGGCGCATGAATCCAGATAAAAAAAATGGCATCAAATACTTACCGGTAGATACCGATGCTATTTTTAACCGGCCCGTTAATTGATTTTTGTATGCTAGCGATTTGTAATTGATGGCGTACACCTGATTAATAATATTTTCAGCAGCTTCAGCTATTTCTTTACCAAAATCGGTGATATATACTTTTCGCCCTATTACCTCAATTAAAGGCACCCCAAATTGGTCCTGAAAGTTTTTTAATTGAATAGATACAGCTGGCTGGGTTAAGTTAAGCGCCACAGCGGCCTTAGTCACGCTCTGCGTTTGCACCACTTTTAAGTATACCTGTAGCTGATTGAGGGTATAATTCATAAATTTCGTTTATGATATTGATAACAAATATAAATAGAAATTTATGTATTTAATACCTCAATTTTGCGGCATCTAAAAGCACGAGGCAATGACTAGAATAACGGTAGCAAAGGGCGATGGCATTGGACCAGAAATTATGAATGCAACCCTAAGTATTTTAATGGCAGCAGGGGCCAAAATTGCAATAGACGAAATTGAAATTGGCGAAAAAGTGTTTTTGGCCGGAAACACAGCAGGTATTGCACCTGAATCTTGGGAAATCATTAGAAAAAATAAAGTGTTTTTAAAATCCCCCATCACAACACCACAAGGTGGAGGCTACAAAAGTTTAAATGTTTCAACCAGAAAATTTTTAGGACTCTATGCTAACATAAGACCCTGCATGAGCTTGCATCCGTTTGTTAAAACGAAGCATCCTATCATGGATATTTTAATTGTAAGAGAAAACGAAGAAGACTTATATGCAGGGATTGAGCACCAACAAACAGACGAAGTAGTTCAGTGCTTAAAATTAATTAGCAGACCAGGTTGCGAAAAAATTATCAGATACGCTTTTGAATATGCAAAACAACAGAATAGAAAAAAAGTAACCTGCTTTACAAAAGATAATATCATGAAACAAACAGATGGTTTGTTTCGAAAAGTATTTAATGAAGTAGCTGCCGAGTATCCAAATATCCAAAACGAACACTGGATTATTGACATTGGCGCAGCAAAACTTGCCGACACCCCAGAAGTATTTGATGTTATTGTAATGCCAAATTTATACGGCGATATTTTAAGTGATGTAGCTGCTCAAATTACCGGATCGGTAGGACTAGCAGGCTCTGCAAATATTGGTGAAGAGTGCTCAATGTTTGAAGCCATTCACGGATCTGCCCCAGATATAGCTGGAAAAAATATCGCAAACCCATCTGGTTTATTACAAGGCGCCATCATGATGCTTAACCATATTGGACAAGCTGATGTAGCAGAACGCATTCAAAATGCATGGCTTAAAACGCTTGAAGACGGAACCCATACCCCAGATATTTTTAAAGAAGGTACCAGCAAACAAAAAGTGGGTACTGCGGAATTTGCAACTGCTGTTATTGCTAATCTAGGGCAAAAGCCATCGGTACTAAAAGCGGTAACGTATTCTGAAAACTTAGCTATCGAATTACCTGCGTATAAAAGAAATGAACCTGCTACAAAAACATTAGAAGGCGTAGATCTTTTTGTACACTGGACAGGATCAGACCCCAACGAACTGGCAAGTAAAATTGAACCATTAGAAAGTAAGGGTATCTACCTTTCTATGATTACCAACAGAGGTATTAAAGTATGGCCTGATGGATTTAAAGAAACATTTTGTACTGACCATTGGAGATGCAGGTTTAAAGCAAAAAATGGAGAACAAATGTATAAAACGGATATCATTGAACTTTTAGAAAAAGCCATTGAAGTAGACATTGATGCCATTAAAACCGAAAACCTGTATGCGTTTGATGGCACTGCTGCATACTCATTAGGTCAGGGTCAATAAAATAAATAAAACAAAAAAAATAGATCATGGAAAACAACAATAAAGTAACACTCATTGATGGTACATTTAATACCGCCGAAGCAAAAAATGTTTTAATCAATATGTTTACGATGAAAATTAATTTTCATCAACAAAAAAATGTAAGTCATATTGAGCGCTTTGGCAAGCCAGACGAAGCGGCAAAAGAAAAAGTGGCTTTTTTAAAATCAGAACTTGCCAAACTTGAAGCATGCATTGAAAAGGCGGATAGTGATAACACATCACTAAAAGTTACATCAGCCATTCATATTGATTATTTAAATGAATTGTCATAGTTTTTTTGGAGGTCGCTCGATTGTAATAGCATCTAAGCACAAAAAACAAAATGCAATGGCAGCACTACTTGAAAAAGAGTTAGGTGTTACCTGCATCGTAACTGACAATTTGGATACAGATTTACTCGGTACATTTAGTGGCGAAATTGAAAGAGAATTAAGCCCAATGGATGCTGCTAGACAAAAATGCATGCTTGCCATGGAACTAACTGGTGCAGATTTGGCGGTAGCTAGTGAGGGGTCTTTTGGTGCTCATCCACTACTTTATTTTTTACCTGCCGATGATGAACTACTGGTATTCGTAGATAAAAAAAATGATGTAGAAATTGTAGTACGTGAAATTTCAACAAAAACGAATTACAATGCCAAAGAGGTAAGCACCGAAGAGGACTTATTGGCATTTGCTCAAAGTGCTCAATTTCCAAGCCACGCACTTATTTTAAAAGATAAAAAAGAGGGGTTTTCCGCTATTGCAAAAGGAATTGTAGAGACGAAAGAATTATTAGACAGGTTTAAACAGTTTATGGAAACTTATGGATCCGTATATGTAGAAACAGATATGCGCGCGCACTTGAATCCTTCACGCATGCAGGTAATTGAGGAAACCATAGAAAAACTAATCAAAAAAATAAAGAGCACCTGCCCTAGTTGCAATACACCCGGATTTGGAATTAAAGATGCTACGCCTGGCTTACCTTGTGAAAACTGTAAAGCACCTACCAAAAGCACTTTGTTTCATGTCTATGCTTGTCAAAAATGTAACCATACTTAGGAAGCATATTTTCCAAATGGCAAACAAGAAGAAGATCCTACCTACTGCGATAGGTGTAATCCATAAAAAATAATAATGCAAACAAGTACTATACAAGATGCCGTTGAAGCCTTAGAAAACAACGAAATTGTTGCAATGCCTACCGAAACGGTGTATGGATTAGCAGGCAATGCATATAGTGAGGTTTCAGTTCAAAAAATATTTGCGTTAAAAAATAGACCACACTTTAACCCACTAATTGTTCATATAAAATCGGCAGCAGTACTCACATCAGTCGCTAAAAATATTCCAGACGTAGCCCTGCAATTAGCAGATGCTTTTTGGCCCGGCCCACTAACACTCGTATTAGAAAAACAAGATCATATACCAGATATTGTAACAGGAGGGAAAAATACAGTTGGTGTTAGGGTACCCAACCATCCAGTTGCACTTGAACTATTGGAGCAATTAGACTTTCCATTAGCCGCACCAAGCGCCAATCCATTTGGTTCTATTAGCCCTACCACAGCTAAACATGTAGCAGATTATTTTACAGATACGCTTACTATTATTTTAGATGGCGGAAGTTGTGATAAAGGTATAGAGTCTACCATTATTGGATTCGAAAATGGACAAGCTATTTTGTACAGACAAGGCAGCACCAAGGTACAGGATATTGAAAAAATTACAGGTCCCTTAGAAATACGCGTTCATGCTAATAACAAATCTGTTGTAGCACCGGGCATGTTGTCAAAACATTATGCCCCAATTACAACAACAATATTAACAGATGATATTGCATTGGATATTCAAAAACATTCAGATAAACGCATTGGCGTTTTACAATTGAGCCATACTACCCTACCAAGCTTTGTGATAGCAATAGAAACACTTTCACAAACTGGAAATTTGGAAGAAGCTGCTAAAAATTTATATGCAGCCATGCACCGTTTAGACCATCAAAATTTAGATCTCATTATTGCCCAAAAAATGCCAGCGGTTGGGATGGGTTTTGCCATAAACGATAAACTAGAAAGAGCTGCAACAAAATGAAATACCTAATAAAAAATATAGCTGTAGTTAACGAAAGAGAAATATTTTATTCCGATGTTCTCATAAACAATCAGCGCATAGAAAAAATAGCTAGTAGTATAAACCTACCTGCTAACGCAGCGGTAAATGAAATAAATGGCGAAAAATTGCATTTACTTCCTGGTTTTATAGATGATCAAGTACATTTTAGAGAGCCAGGCCTAACCGATAAAGCAACCATTGCCTCCGAGTCTAAATCTGCTGCTGCGGGGGGTATTACGTCATTTATGGATATGCCCAATACCATTCCAAACACGCTAACCCAAAAATTATTAGAAGAGAAATATTCCATAGCATCCGCATCATCGGTGGTTAATTATTCCTTTTATATGGGAATCAATCAAGATAATTTAGAAGAAGCACTACTAACAGATCCAGAAAATGTATGCGGTATCACAGATGATGGCCTCTACTTTAACAACGACCATGGTATATTAGCCAACTATCCAGATTATTTAGAAAAATTATTTGCAAGAACCTCCATACTAACTGCCCTTCATAGTGAAGATGACAGTATTATTAAAACCAATACTGACAAGTACAAAAAAGAATTTGGTGACAATATTCCATTTAACCACCACCACCTCATTAGAACAGAGGAAGCCTGCTTTGTAGCCACTCAAAGAGTATTAGAGATTGCCAAAAAACACAATAACCGTCTTCACTTTTTTCATATTTCTACACAAAAAGAAGCGTCCTTATTTGAGCATCAGCAAAACATTAGAAATAAAAGAATAACAGCAGAAGCATGTGTGCATCACCTCTGGTTTACAAGTGATGATTATGAAAATTTAGGCGCTCATATAAAATGGAATCCTGCTGTTAAAACAAAGCAGGATAAAGAAGGGCTTATTCAAGCGCTACTCGATAATAAAATAGATATAATTGCCACAGACCATGCACCACACACAATAGAAGAAAAAAGTGGCAACTATACAAAAGCCATGTCAGGCGGACCGCTCGTGCAACATGCGCTACCTGCACTTTTGGAACTCTACCACCAAAATAAAATACCTCTTCAAAAAATTATAGAAAAAACAAGCCATCACGTAGCAGAAATTTATAGAATAAAAGAGCGCGGCTATATCAGAGAAGGATATTTTGCTGATATGGCGATTGTGGATTTAAACAAAAGCTGGACTGCTACTAAAGAAAACTTATTGTACAAATGCGCTTGGTCACCATTTGAAAATTACCAGTTTAAAAGCAAAGTGATCAAGACCTTTGTGAACGGGCAGCTTGTTTATGATAATGGGGATTTTGCTGAAAATACTAGAGGAATGCGGTTGAAGTTTGAGAGAGATAGATAAAGTTGGGTCTCTTGGGATTGCTGTTGCTACGCTCCAGCATCCCGGATGGTCTCTTTGACCAAAGTCTTTGAAACAAAAGTGAAACTTTTGTTTCTCTTTTATACTTTTCGTCTGTTTACGAAAGCGAGCTTTCGACACAGCCTTAAAGTATAAAAGACTTCGCAGAGAGGAAGGGATTCGAACCCTCGATACGTTGCCGTATACACACTTTCCAGGCGTGCTCCTTCAACCACTCGGACACCTCTCTAAATATTTGAATAAACCCCGTTTTTATTGGGAGGGCAAAAATAAAGGTTCGGCGCTCAGGAACCGAATATTTTTTGAGCATTGGCAGTGGTTACTTCGGCTACCTCTTGTAAGGTCGTTTGTTTAACCGCTGCTAATTTTTCGGCGATGTATAGTAGATACCCAGATTCGTTGCGTTTGCCCCTAAAAGGAACGGGCGTTAAATATGGCGCATCGGTTTCGAGTACCAAATGTGAAAGCGAGATGTTTTCTAGGGCCTCTGGTAGCCCAGCATTTTTATACGTAATCACCCCTCCTATACCTAAATAAAAACCCAGGTCTACAATTTGTTTGGCAGATTCTGCAGATCCACTAAAACAGTGAAAAATACCACGGAGCCCTCTTTTTGCAAAAGGCTTTACCATTTCAATGGTTTCTTGCATGGCGTTGCGGGTATGAATAACTATGGGCCAATTTTTTGTAAGCGCCCACTCCATTTGTGTTTCAAACGCACTTCGCTGCTGTTCTACAAAAGTTTTATCCCAGTAAAAATCAAGTCCAATTTCTCCAATAGCTACAAAGTCTCTTTCGTTGATCCATTTTTCTACAATGGCTAATTCATCGTTTACATTTTCCTTTACAAAACATGGATGAAGCCCCATCATTGAAATGCATACACCCGGGTACTTTTTTTCCAGTGTTAGCATGGCTTCCAACGAATTACTATCAATAGAAGGTAAATAAAATTTTTGCACATTGTCATGTTGCGCGCGCGCAATAACAACGTCAATGTCTATGGCAAATTCGTCGGAATATAAATGTGTGTGCGTATCAATTAATATAGGCGCCATTGTATAAAATATCTTTTATGCATTAAATTTTATGGCTTCAAATGTAAAGCCTTCACTTGCAAAATGTGCGAGCATTTTAGGTAGTGCTGTTTGCATGCGCGGAAAAGCTTTTTCACTATCGTGAAACAAAACAATTGAACCGTTTTTACTATGGTACACCGTATAACCAAGGCATGCATCTGCGTTTAAACGGGTATCAAAATCGGCACTGAGCACATCCCACATAACAATGCGCATGTCCGGAAATTGCTGTTTTATTTTTTTGATTTGACTTTGTTTTATTCGGCCATAAGGGGGTCTAAATAAATTAGACTTTATGTGTTTTGCGGCGGTCGTAATATCCTCTAAATAAGCCTCATCCGAAACCTTCCAACCATTCACATGATGCTGGGTATGGTTGCCTACCGCGTGCCCTTCAAACATAATTTGCGCATAAATACCGGGGTAGGATTCTACATTTTTACCAATGCAAAAAAACGTGGCTTTTGCCTGATATTCCCTAAGCGTATCTAGTACAAAAGGGGTGATGGTAGGGTGTGGACCATCGTCAAATGTGAGGTACAACACTTTGGACCTATTGGGCATCCGCCAAACAAGTGAAGGGTAGATTGCCCTAAGCCACCAAGGTGTTTTTACGAGGTACATGTGGCAAATATAAATCTTATCTTTGCGCCATGAACAAAAGAGTACGTGTCCGTTTTGCACCCTCCCCAACTGGAGGCTTACACCTAGGTGGGGTAAGAACCGTTTTATTCAATTATTTGTTTGCCAAAAAACATGGTGGCGACTTCATATTACGTATCGAAGACACCGACCAAACAAGATTTGTACCCGGTGCCGAAGATTATATTATTCAAACACTGAATTGGTGTGGAATGACACCGGATGAAAGCCCTGTGGTAGGTGGCCCTTACGCGCCTTACAGACAAAGTGAACGAAAAGAAAATTACAAACAGTATGCTACGCAGCTCATTGAAGCGGGACATGCTTACTATGCATTTGATACGCCTGCCCAAATAGAGGAAATGCGTAATAATTTTAAAACACCCGAAAATCCTTCGCCACAATACAACCATGCGGTTCGTGCTAAAATGCGCAATTCATTATCACTTGATGCAGCAGAAGTTGCAGCATTATTAGAGGCGGGTACACCCTATGTTGTACGCATCAAAATGCCAGATAATGAAGATGTAACTTTTACCGATATGATTAGAGGCGAGGTGTCATTTAATACATCGCAGGTTGATGATAAAGTATTATTAAAAGCAGATGGCATGCCTACCTATCACTTAGCAGTGGTGGTAGATGATTACCTCATGAAAATTAGTCATGCATTTAGAGGTGAAGAGTGGCTTCCTTCTGCACCTGTACATATATTATTATGGAAATATTTAGGCTGGCAAAACGAAATGCCAGAGTGGGCGCATTTGCCCCTTATTTTAAAGCCCGATGGTCATGGAAAATTAAGTAAAAGAGATGGAGACCGTTTAGGATTTCCAGTATTTGCTATGGATTGGACCGATCCTAAAACAAATGAAAAAGCAATAGGTTTTAAAGAGCGCGGATTTTTACCAGAAGCATTTGTAAACTTATTAGCGGTGCTTGGTTGGAACGATGGTACCGATCAGGAAATTTTTAGTATGACGGAGTTAACTGAAAAGTTTTCGATAGACCGTGTACACAAAGGTGGTGCCAAATTTGATTACGAAAAAGCAAAATGGTTTAACGCCGAATGGATTAAAAACGCTGATAATGCATATTTAGCAGGCCTTGTACAGCCTTATTTTAACGAAGCTGGTATTGAGGTAAAAGACCCGGCATACTTTCAAAAAATAATTGGCATCACCAAAGAGCGCTGCATACTACTCCCCGATTTTATTACACAAGCAGGGTTTTATTTTGCCGCACCTACACAAATAGACACTGCATCAATTGCACCTAAATGGGATGATAACAAAAAGAATTTCTTTGAAGCACTTTGTGTGGCTTTTGAAAATTCAAATAGTAATGATCCATTAGCATTAGAAAATATTTTTAAAGAACTAACAGCTACACATGGGTTAAAACCCGGCGAACTCATGCTACCCATGCGTATTATGTTAGTGGGCGGTAAATTTGGACCTGCTGTATTTGAAATAGCTGCTACCATTCGTATTTCGGACGCAGTAGCGCGCATAAAACATGCATTACAATTATTAAATGCTTAATATGGAACCCATCGCAATTATTGATGTTTCGGGAGCGCTTGGACTCATTGCTAGTGGGATTTTATTCGCCAACATGTTACTAGGAATGCTATTGAGTACAGGCTATAAAAAATCGATCAGGTATAAAAATTTACCTGCTAAAATAAAAGCAATAGATGTATACCAATTGCACAACTATTCATCCTATACGGCACTCGTATTTGCATTAGGGCATATCTTATTAATTCCTTTAGATAAAAGTAGCAGTTTTACCTACTGGCACTTAATAATGCCATGGACTGCGCCACACCAATCAAATATTGTAGTACTTGGCTTTATTGCACTATTGGGTTTACTGCTTTTAATCATCACAACTCAAAAAGTGGTGAAACAACAACTAGGTTTTAGAACCTGGAAAAATATTCACTTGGTCGCTTATTTGATGGCGCTACTTTTTGCCATTCATGGATTACTTATGGATCCTTTATTAAAAGACCGTCCTACAGATTGGCTAGATGCCGAAAAAGCATTTTCGGAACTACTACTTTTAGCGGTGATTGTATCAGGGTTTATGCGCTACCAATACCACCGTAAAACTGTACTTTTACAAAACAAATAATAACCTTGTATGAGTCAAACCAAACGTCCCATTCGTGTATTAGTTGCCAAAGTAGGCCTTGACGGACATGACAGAGGTGCCAAAGTAATTGCCACTGCACTGCGTGATGCGGGTATGGAAGTTATTTATACCGGTCTCAGACAAACCCCCGAAATGGTTGTAAATGCAGCGCTTCAAGAAGATGTGGACGCCATTGGAGTAAGCATTTTAAGTGGTGCACATAATACGGTATTCACAAAAATTATGGGGCTATTAAAAGAAAAAGGAATGCATGATGTGCTTGTTACCGGTGGCGGCATTATTCCTGAATCAGATATAAATACATTACAAGAACTTGGCGTAGGTAAACTTTTTGCGCCAGGTACGCCTACAACTACAATTGCATCTTACATATCAGAATGGGTTGCTACACACAGAAATTTTTAACCATGTACACAACACTACTTACCAATAACGAGCATGGTATTTTTACCATCACCATTAATAGACCTGAAAAACTAAATGCATTAAATGGACAAGTGATTGCAGAGCTAGAAGCTGTGATGCATGAAGTATATACCAACCCAGCAATCAAATCAGTTTTAATTACAGGTGCTGGTGAAAAATCATTTGTAGCAGGTGCCGATATTTCAGAATTTATTGGTGCAGGATCTGCGGGTGGTAAAACACTTGCACGGCGTGGTCAAGATTTATTTTTTAAAATAGAAAATTGTCCAAAAGTAGTGATTGCTTGTGTAAATGGCTTTGCACTTGGTGGCGGATGTGAACTTGCCATGGCTTGTCATTTTAGAATAGCATCCGACAATGCAAAATTTGGTCAACCAGAAGTAAACCTAGGTATCATGCCAGGTTATGGTGGCACGCAAAGACTCGTGCAACTTATTGGCAAAGGTAGAGCCCTTGAATTAATGCTTACAGGCGGTATGATTGACGCTTCTGCTGCATTTGCATCGGGTCTAGTAAACCATGTTGTTATGCCTGATCAGTTACTTACAAAAGCAAAAGAAATAGCTACCGTAATACAAAGCAAGGCCCCTGTTGCGGTTGCAAAATGTATAGAAGCTGCTAACGCAGTGTACAACGAAGCACTCAATGGCTATGAGACAGAATTAAATGCCTTTGGTGCTTGCTTTGATACCACAGACATGGTAGAAGGCACCACTGCTTTTCTAGAAAAAAGAAAGCCCGTTTTTACTGGGAAATAACCTTGGTTGATTTAATAGGTTCTGCCACCGGATGTTCGGCTACAAAATGATACCCCATTAAATTTGCAATGGTTTGTGCAGCCTGTTTTTGATAGTATTGTGCTGGTGTTTTTAATTCGCCAAGTGCTGGTGTATTGGGTCCCATAACTGCCATCCATATTTGACTAGCGCCTTCAATTTTATCGCCATGGCTTGTCCACTTTTCTTTAACCACATCTCCTCTTCCATGATCGGAAGTAATAAATAAGGTAGTATTGTTTTTATACTGGGGATCCGACTGTACAAAATTCCAAATTTCCTCTAACCATTTATCTAACTGATTAGCCGCATTTAAATAGGATTTGTATTTACCGGCGTGTGACCACTCATCGGTTTCACCATAAGCAATATATAAAACCCGCGGCTTTCTATTTTTTAAAGTTTCCATGGCATTAAAATGTGTAAATACATCAAAACATTCTTCACCCCATGGTCGGTAACTTTGCTGGTGTAATTTATTCAATAGCTTTTCGTTGGCCGTTAAATGATTAAAGGCTAGTGTGTCAAACGCAGCAACAACAGGTATGCCAGATGCCTTCTCGTTTAAAATTCTATTAAAAGCTTCCCAAGCACTAAATGCAAAAACTTTTCCTTTGAGTTCAGGTTGTGCATTAAAAAAACCTAAAACGGTTGTATTTGGATTGGCAGGATGCTCGTTGCTATTGATGCGTGGATCTACATGTCCTGTAAATATTTCTGAATAACCAGGATACGAAAACCAGTGTGGATTTTCAGTATTTATATTGTTACCAAACAAACGGTTGCCATATACTTGTCCTTTTGTTGCAATGGTATTCCAAAAAAATGGCATGATTTTTTCTCTGCGCTCCTGCATAGTGGCGCCGCCATACTTTTTAATAAGTCCCAAACTATCGCCTTCATTAAATTGTTTTTGCCTCGCAATGGTATCGTCCATCCCCTTAAACAAATCCTGCCAACGAAACCCATCGGTGGTAACAATTATGATATTATGAGGCCTTTGCGCATGGGCCGCCACAGAAAGTGCTAAACATAAAACAAGGAGTAGTTTTTTCATAGTTATTCGTTAAAAGGTATACCCTAAAATAAGCAAAAATGTAGCGTCTACACCCTTACCTTTGCAAAAGATAACTATTCGCTAATAATTACTAAAATAGTAACCATGGAATTTAGGATCGAGAAAGACACAATGGGGGAAGTAAAAGTACCTGCGGGCGTGTATTGGGGCGCTCAAACACAGCGCAGTATCGAAAATTTTAAAATTGCTGCGGACATCAACCGTATGCCCAAAGAAATTATAGCCGCTTTTGCGTATTTGAAAAAAGCAGCAGCACTTACCAATTTTGACGCAGGTATTTTACCCCAAGATAAATGCGCATTGATTGGTCAGGTTTGTGACGAAATTTTAACAGGCACCCATAGTGATCAATTTCCATTAGTAGTATGGCAAACCGGCAGCGGCACACAATCTAATATGAATGTGAACGAAGTAATTGCCTACCGTGGACACGTAATCAAAGGGGGCAGCTTAACCGATAAAGAAAAGTTTTTACACCCCAACGACGACGTTAATAAATCACAGTCTTCGAACGACACATTCCCTACTGCAATGCATATTGCAGCCTATAAAATATTATTAGAAACCACTATTCCAGGCATCAAAAAATTAAGAGATACGCTAGCACAAAAAAGTAAAGACTTTATGCAGGTGGTAAAAATTGGTCGTACCCATTTTATGGACGCCACCCCACTTACATTAGGTCAAGAAATTAGCGGTTATGTTTCTCAACTAGACCATGGCCTTAAAGCCATCAACAACACACTTGCGCATTTATCGGAACTAGCATTAGGCGGAACCGCAGTAGGTACAGGTATTAACACACCAAAAGGGTATTCCGAAAATGTAGCCAAGCATATTGCTCATTTAACAGGCCTCCCATTCATTACTGCCGAAAATAAATTTGAAGCACTTGCTGCACACGACGCTATTGTGGAAGCACATGGTGCATTAAAAACAGTGGCCGTGAGCCTTATGAAAATTGCCAACGATATTAGAATGTTAAGTTCAGGGCCAAGAAGTGGTATTGGCGAAATTTTTATTCCGGACAACGAGCCAGGTTCTTCAATTATGCCAGGTAAAGTAAATCCTACACAGTGTGAAGCGCTTTCTATGATTGCCGTTCAGGTAATGGGTAACGATGTTGCCATTAATATGGGCGGTGCTAACGGACATTTTGAACTGAATGTATTTAAGCCCGTTATGATTTATAATTTTTTACACTCTGCTCGTTTAATTGGCGATGGTTGTGTAAGCTTTAATGATAAGTGCGCCGTAGGTATAGAACCAATTGAAGCCAATATTAAAAAGCACGTAGACAATTCTTTAATGCTTGTTACAGCACTCAATACAAAAATTGGCTACTACAAAGCGGCCGAAATTGCACAAAAAGCACATAAAGAAGGTACTACCTTAAAAGAGATGGCTGTTAAATTAGGTTATGTAACACCAGAAGAATTTGATGCTTGGGTAATTCCAGCAGAGATGGTAGGATTTTAGTAATCTAATAATAAAAGTCTAGAATACTTTTTTACCACCACTATACGTAGCAACTACTTTGGTATCCAATATTTTATTTACTGGCACTTGCATGAGGTCTTGTGCCAGGATTATAAAATCTGCTTTTTTACCTGCTTCTAAACTACCCACTTCCTTTTCTAAAAAACTGGCTTTAGCTGCCCAAATAGTCATACCTCTAATGGTTTGCTCACGGGTTAATCCGTTTTCCATTTGAAATCCACCCTCCGGAAACCCTTTGGCATCAACCCTTCCAACAGCAGCTAAAAATGTTTTAAACGGAGAAATATCTTCTACCGGAAAATCGGTGCCTAGTGGTATCCATCCGTTTTGATCCATGAGTTGTTTGTAGGCATACGCACCTTTCATACGCTCGTTGCCCAATCTTTCTGCTGCCCAGTACATATCAGATGTAGCATGTGTTGGTTGTACCGATGGTACCACAGCAGCAGCGCCAAATAAATTAAAATCGGAAGGATTTACTACTTGCGCATGTTCAATTCTCCAGCGCTTGTCATTTCCTTTTTGTAAATATTTATTGTAGATATTTAAAATTTGACGGTTGGCACTATCACCAATGGCGTGCGTACACATTTGAAAATTAGTAGCCGCAAGTACCGAAGCTAATGAATCGTAATGCGAAATATTAGCAAGTAAAAATCCAGTCCAGTCTTTACGGTCTTCGTAATTGTGTAATAAGCAAGCGCCTCTGCTACCAAGGGCTCCATCGGCATATACTTTAAAACCATTTACAAATAACTTGTCGGTTTTATACGGACCCCTTTTTAAATACGCACTTAAATTTTCAGGATTGTCACTAAGCATGGCAAAAAGACGCATGTTAATTGTACCTTCCCTTTGCAGTGTGTCAATAAAATTAATATCACTAATATCTAAACCACAATCGGTAACGGTGGTAAGCCCTTGCGCAAAACAATTTTTTTGCGCCGCTTGTAACCACTGCGTATAGGTTTGTTTATTAACCGCCGGAATTGAATTATATACAAGACCTTTTGCGTTGTCAATTAATACACCTGTTAAGACGCCATTTTTTGTTTCAACCTCACCGCCTACAATGGTTTGACCAGGCTTTACACCCGCCATATCAAAAGCTTTTTGATTGGCAATAGCCGCATGACCATCTACACGTTGAAGTACAACAGGCGTGTTTGGAAACAAACTATTTAAAAGTGCATTGGTTGGATATTTTTTACCCGGCCATTTGTTTTGATCCCATCCACGTCCTTCAATCCATGCGAGTTCTGGATGTGCTGCTGCAAAAACTTTTACGCGCTCTACCGCCTCTTCCCAACTGGTGGTACCAAATAAATCTACCTGAAATAATGATTTTCCATAGCCTACAAAATGCGCATGCGCATCTATAAATCCTGGATACACAGCTTGTCCTTTTGCATCAATTTTTTCGGACGCCGAATAAGCTGCCAGTATCTCCGCGTCTGTTCCTGTGGCAACAATGATACCATCTTTGATGGCCATCGCCTGCACATTTGAAAAACTACTATCTACGGTATAAATAACGCCGTTAACAACAAGGGTATCTACTTTTTTAGGACCGCCGCAACTGGTTAAAAAAAGGGCAATAGTAGCGGTAGCAAACAATGTACGTATGCGCATAGGATAAATTTATAAAAGGAAAGATAGTTTTTTATTTCAGTAATTCGCAAGGCTTTAAACCCGTGTGCTTTTTAAAAGCAGCCGAAAAATGCGATATTGAAGAGTAACCCAGTAGGGCAGAAATATCTGTTACACTGAGGCCTTTTTCATAGAGCAAATACTTAGCATGCTCCATGCGTTGTTGTTGGTAAAAATCAAAAATAGTCGTACCAAAAATTTCCTTAAACCCTTTTTTAAGGTAGCACTCATTCATGGCTACTTTACGGCTTAATTCTTTAATGGTAATAGGGTCTCCAATATGTTGAAGTAGAATTTCACGGGCTTCATAAATACGCTCTCTACCTGCTGGATCCGCTAAAAATTTACAAGTAAACCCTTCCTCTTTTTCATCCACCAAACAGGCCAAGCTATAAAGCAAAACCTCATGCACTTTGGCATTGATAAAAATATTTTCGAGGGCACCCGTGTAACTATGGTTTAATAAAGTATCTAGCACGCTCCTTTTTCTACTACATAGAGGAAACACTTTTGTAAATGCATTGGGATGCTTAAATGCAAGTACATCATCTTTATAATTACTCACCTTAACACTTTGTACGTAAGGGCGTAAAAAAGTAGACGTAAAATGAAAAGTAAAAGTGTCTACGGTTTCGTGTTTTCCAAAACAATTGTTGGTGGGAGAATGCGCGCATTGTGCACAACTTTTTTCTTCGCAGAAGCGGTTGCCCGAAATGCAAAACCGGAGTTCCAAATAATTATTGAGGGGCTTTTTAGCGTCGTAATGGTAAATTAACATGCCGGTATCTGATCCGGACCATGGTTGAAGGGCATAATAACGCTTTACTTGGTACTCAATGGAGCCTGGAACCTGCTGTTCTTGGCTATAAATCAGGCTCATGCCTGGTTCGAGTCCATTTTGGTTTGCCACTTTCAATATATCCATCACTTGTACCATCCAACTGCAAATTTAATGTATTACAATTGACCCTTCTAAATTGT
>JBMSJE010000027.1:0-22344 GCA_049418605.1 Sediminibacterium sp.
AATTGTGATGTATTTTTTTTCTTTTTTTGGAATGATAGTGAGATTTGTATACGATAAGATGTAGGTGGTGTCTTTAATTGTTGTAATGAGTCTAGTATCATTTACATGGATAGGTCTGGGCTTGCCATTTTCTATTGCATAGGTGTTTTCACCATTGTACAAATAGAAGCTCTGCTGATTCAATCCTGGCTGGTATTTGAGTCCATTATGAAATATACATTCGTTCAAATTTTTTATAAGAAATACGCCATCATACAAACTGCCTATCCATAAGGTACGTTTTGTTTTTTGGTAATAAAGCGTTTGGAAGTAAGGGCTTCCAGCGGGTAATCTATTCAATAGGGGGAAGGCGGTTATGATACCACCGTTGATAAGATTGTGTGTATCGCCAATGCCAAAATATATCCTATCATCTACAAATGCAATATCCCAAACTGCATAGTTGTATTTAACATCATTTCGAAGTGGGTAACTATTTTTGTCAATGAGGGTTCCATTTGCATACACACTATAAAAACCATCACCCCCAATGGCTAATGTGTCATTTTTTGCAGCTATCGTTAATAAAGGGGCATGTATTGGATTTGCTTTTTTAGTGAGTATTTCATCGACAGCAAATGAATTGCCTGCTAAGGTTTCAATTTTTCCTTGTGGGTAGCTAACTGCAACAATTTTTCCATGATAACTTGTTACATCAAAAATAGTTCCTTGTGTAGGATTGTAGGGTACTACTTCTAATTTATTCTTGACCCATTTTAAAACCGAGGTTTGAGTAACAATCCAAATTGAATTTTGTAGCTTTCTTATTTTTATGACCCCTCCTAATGCTTGTTTGCTATGTGCTTGAACTGTTTTTTTTGTTATTAGATCAATAATTAACAAACTGTCTCTACAACCCGCAAAAACATAATTTTCTAAAAAGCCAATTTGCGTAATAGCCTTTCCAAGCATTCTTTTTTCTAACCATTCTTTATCCGGTTGATTTAAAATTTTCAATCCATTTTCAGTGGCTATCCAAATACCGTTATTTGTGTCTTCGGTAATATGATTGATGGTGGAAGAGGTAAGCCCTTTTTTGATCGAATAGGCAGGGGTTGATGTTTGTGCATCTGAAACTTGAATCAAAACTACGAGCCATAGAATTGTTGTAATTGTTGTAGTCCAAGTCTTGATATATTGAAACATAAGTTGTTTTTCAAAAATACATTCTTTTGGTTGTAGCCCTCTATAAAATTACTATTAATTAGATAGGACTTGTGGGTCCTAATAAAATAAAGGTTTAATTTCTCTTGAATATCTTTCAGGGTTTGAGAAGTGGTATAAACATTTCCATCACGCAAGTATATTTCAGAGTAGGGCCCTTTTGCTTTTGCATACAAAATTGAATCCTGTAAAACAGGGATGGTAATTCCTTTAGATTTAATGGTTAAAAATTGTTCTTTTTGTTGCGATACATGTGCAGCACACTTTTCTAGGCACAGCAGTAATTCTTTTGGATCAATCGGTTTAAGTAAATAATCAAAAGCTTGGAGCTTGATTGCTTTTAGCGCATGTTCTGCAAATGCTGTAACAAAAACTATTTTGCAGGTTGGTGGCATTTTTTTTGCAATGTCAAACCCACTGCCTTTGCTTAATTGAATATCTAAAAAAGCAATATTGATATTGTTATTTTCAAAAATTAAAAAAGCGTCTTTAATGTTGCTTGCTGTATGTATTTTTCTTATAAAATGAAGACTGTACTGCTCGATAATGCTTTTTAAAGCTATTACGCCATGGCGCTCATCGTCTACTATTAGGATATCCATTTTCATGTATTATGAAAATACTAAATGTTTAAATAAACAAAATATTTGCTTATTTAAACGACTATTTATTTATTAAATGGCATCTAAATGGGAAATTTTAGAGGTACTTTTTACAAATCATTGGTGATTTGATAAATAAATAGGCTGTTTAATAAAAATTACGCAAAATAATCCCATAAGGGCTTTACTTAGCATCATGATTAGTGTAAGTGCCGTCTGGGGGGATTGTACTTATTATTATCTATAAAAGGGGATGCCAAAAGCGTCCCTTTTTTTATGTCGATACATGTGTTGTATCTTTTTCAACCCTTCTAGTGCCAGCATACATTTCATATTCTAACAAACGGCAATCTATTTTGGCGTTCAAAAATTCGATGCGTCTGCTAGGTTTTAACCTTATTTTTTTGGCGAGTTCTAAATTCCCTGTAAAAATATAGCCGGTAGCACCTTTGCATTTATTTTTTAAAAAGTCGCCTATTCTTGCATAGGTGGCTTCAAGTTCAATTTCTTCGCCAAGTCTTTCTCCGTATTCTGGATTGAATAAAATAACAGCACCTTCCATATTGTCAGGCATTTTAGTTGATTCAAAATCGCAAACCTGAAAAGTAATGAGATCCTCTACGCCAGCCGCTGCTGCATTTAATTTTGCGATGTCGATGGCTTGTTTGCTGATATCGGAGGCAATTATTTCTACCCCTGTTGGTTCAGTGATTTGATGTTCAATAACCGCTCTTTCTTTATCGTATACGTCTCTATCGTAACCTATCACATGCATAAAAGCATAATTGTGTCTTAGTAGGCCAGGCACTCGTTTGCTGGCAATGAGCGCAGCTTCTATGGCTAATGTACCAGAACCGCACATGGGGTTAATAAAAGGTGTTGTCGTGTTCCATTTGCCAGATAAAATAGTGGCAGCAGCAAGGGCTTCTAACATAGGGGCTTTTCCTGGGATCTTTCGGTAACCATGCCTTGCCAAAGAATCGCCAGTTGTATCAATAAATACTTCGGCCTCATCATATTTCCAATATAAATAAACAACAGCCCCTGTTAACTCAGAACCAGTAGAAGGTCTTTTATTCGCAACCTTTCGCATATGATCTACCACCGCATCTTTAACCCTAAGGTTGGCAAATAAATTGGTGGTGATGGTGGTGTGAAAAACATTGCTGGTAACAGAAAAGTATCCGCCTGGATCAATTATTTTTTCCCATTCAATACTACAAAGGTTTTCATATAGTTCGTCGGGATTATTGCAGTTAAATGATTTTATGGAGTATAAAACCTGGCTCGCTGTTCTAAGTTGAAGGTTCAGTTTAATGCAGTCATTGATGGTACCCGAAATTTCTACCCCCGTTTGAAAACTTCGGGTAATGTTAAATCCCAAAGCGGTCACTTCTGAGGCTAGGGCAGGAGATAGCCATTTATGGCAGGTAATTACAATTTTATGGGGCGTTGTAAAGGGTTGCATAGACACAAACTTAATTTAAAAGGCTTAATGGGGGCGCATAAAAAAAGCCCTCGATACAATCGAAGGCTTTATTGTGTGGGAGCACACGGGTTCGAACCGCGGACCCTCTCGGTGTAAACGAGATGCTCTAAACCAACTGAGCTATGCTCCCTTTTTAATGGAGTGCAAAAATAGGGTCTGAGGCGAAACTGCCAAAAAAAACTTTCTATTTTTTGCGAATTAATTGAATTGAAGCGATGGAAACCTGTACAATTGGCTATCATACACAAAAAGTTCTTCAATTTCATAGTCCCAATACTTGTATAAAGGAGATTTTTTGAGGTATTTGGCTGCGGCTTCTTTCGAATCAGTATTGAGGGTAATCCAGCAGGTTTGGCTCTCCATACTTACTGCATAGCTGTCAATAATGCTCTTATTAAAGAGAAAATTGATATAACTACGGTGGGGTGGAACCAGTGTCATAAACTGGTCGTCCATGGTAAATTTGATAATTGCCTGAAACTTTTTCATACCGGATTCTTTAATACTGCTCTACTAATCTACAATTTTCGTGCCTAATTGTTACAATCTTAGAAAATTAATTTTGCGATTCTGCCACGGCCTCCGGCAAGGTATACGGCACGTCCTTCTTTTGCCTTTTGTACCACATGAAAACTATCTTTGGAAACTAGCTCCCAATGAATGCCACCATCGGTACTAATGTCTATACCCGATGTGCCACAAGTAATTAAAGTTTCATTGTCAAAATAAATAACACAAGACCTATAACCGTGTGGGTTTATGATGGGGCTGGTATAAGTTCTATTGCCGTTTTCAAAAGCAATTAAAATACAATTGAACCTGCTCATTGTATCGTGTGCAAAATCGCCCCCAACAATAACGCCCTTTTGAATTTTATTATTAAAAGCAATAGAGTTGGCCCCCGCCGAACTAAAGCCTTGTAATAGTGGTAACGAATCATTTAATGAATGGGTTAAAAAATCTTTTAAACGCGATTTAGTGCCACCCGTTACAACGAGCCATGGCGATGCTGAGCTAAAATTTGTAATAGCAACATTGGTACCGCTTGATGCAAACATCGCTTCACCTGCTGGTACGGTAGGCACATTTTTTAATTCTTTTTTAGAAGGTTTGACCCAAGTGTTACCGCCATCAAAAGTTTTAGCATAAAATATTTTGTTGTTGATGGGGTCGCCAACAACCATGCCTACTAATTTCCCATCTACTTTTTCAAAATGCATGGCGTCTAAAAACATGCCAGTAGTTGTGTCTTCAAAAACTTTTTTCCAATTTTTACCACCATCCGTTGTTTTCAAAATAATGGCGGGCTGGTCAACAGCCATAATAATGGCTGTGTTTTGATCAAAAGCCTCTATATCTCTGAAATCTCTTTTTTCAAAACCTGGCACCTGCGTCCACTCAATATTTTTGCCGCCGTCTGTACTTTTTGCTACCATACCACCGGATCCGCTGGCCCAAAAAACGTTATCATTTACAACGCTCAGTCCTCTAATACTCACTTTATTGCTAGATGCTAGTAAGCTAATACTTATATCTGGTGTAGGTTTTATGGAAAGCGGGATCTGGTTTTGCGCGGAAACCTCAATGCTTGTAAGTAGCCATAAAAAAGCGCTACAATAAAATATTTTTATAAACCGCATAGGATGTACATTTTTGCATGGTTAACTAGGCTAAATCTAGAACAAGTTTTATACCCAAAAAAATAATATTGATGATACCGTATTGGATGAGTAGAACGCAGTTAATGTTAGGAGACGAGCCTATACAAACCCTGATGTCTAAAAATGTACTCGTGGTTGGGCTAGGCGGCGTTGGTGGTATTTGCGCAGAAATGATTGCCCGCGCCGGTGTAGGTAAAATGACCATTGTTGATGCAGATACAGTGGATCTTAGCAATGTAAATAGGCAAATTCCGGCACTTCATTCTACGGCAGGAAAACCAAAAGCCGAAGTAATGGCAGATCGCTTAAAAGATATTAATCCAGATTTAGATTTAACAGTATTAACAGAGTATATAAAAGAAGAGCGTACCCGAGAAATACTTGATCAGGGGAATTTTGATTACGCCGTAGATTGCATAGATACCTTGTCTCCAAAAGTATATTTTATCAAAGCTTGTATTGACAGAAAAATCCCCATTGTTAGTTCACTTGGGGCAGGTGGTAAAATGGATCCCTCGCAAATAAAAGTGACGGATATTTCAAAAACCTATCAGTGTAATTTGGCAAAATATGTTCGTAAAAAATTACACGCTCTAGATATTTACAAAGGTCTTACGGTTGTATTTAGTCCCGAAATGGTAGACCAGTCAAAAATTATTGAAACAGAAAAAGCTTTTCCAAAAAAGTCAATTATAGGAACGCTATCATACATGCCTGCTATTTTTGGTTGCACCACAGCTAGTGTCGTTATTAGAGATCTAGGTGGGTTAAAATTAGTAGAGTAAATAAGGAATCATTTGTTCTGGCCATCCTGCACAGTGGGTTAGTTTTGTGCAGTTCGCAATAAATTGTGGTAGTGGTAATTCAAATAGTTTTTGTGCATTGTTAATGCCTAGTAATTTGTCTAGGTGGTTTTCGCCACTTGGATTTACCGCTGTTTTGTAGGGCGCCCACAAAAACGCTTGTGGGTGTTTTGCGCGAATTATGTACAACAGCAATAATCCAAAAAACACAGGTTTATAAAACAAAGGATCTATCACTTCAAAATGGATACCCTTGCAAATTGTGTACGCATATTTACCTGATGTTGGTGTAAATGATATACTGCTTGCTTTTATTTCGTCGACAAAACTTTGATTGATAAAACCTATTATTTCACTTGTTTGCATCCATGGTGCAGCAGCGGTTTCAAAACTATATTGGCTGCCCCTGCCTTCACTTATATTGGTTGCTTCGAGTAAACAAAGCCCCGGATACAATAACATACTATTTGGATTTTGAATGGCAGGCGATGTGGGTACAAAATTCGTTTCCCAGTTTGTTACAAATGTATCTCGGTCCCAGTTTTTTACAGTAACAACTGTGAGGCTTGCACCGATATTTTTTGTGCTGTTAAAATAAAGTGCCAGCTCACCAAGGGTAGCGCTATGTTTGATAGGGATATTCCAGCGACCAATAAAGGAACTTGATTCCTCTTCTAAAAAAGGTCCTTCTGAACTATCAAAATTTCCGGAAACGGGGTTGGGCCTATCTAAAACAATGCACTCTTTTTTGTTCAGCGCACAGGCTTCTAATACATAGGTTAAAGTCCAGAGATAGGTGTAAAAACGCGCGCCAATATCAGGTATATCAAATAATACAATGTCAATATTTTCTAAATCTTGTGCTGTAGGCATGTATTTATTTCCATACAAACTAATAATGGGTAAACCAGTAATTTCATCCATGCCGTTTTGTTGCGCTTCGCCATCTGGCGCTTTTGCTGAAATGCCATGTTCGGGAGAAAATAAACATACAATATTAAATCCTGCTTGTACAAGTGCGGTTCTTGAAAGTATGCCGGTATTTGTAGTAGCTGCATCACTCGTAACAAGCCCTATACGCTTTGTTTTCCATGCAGGATTTTGATGGATGATTTCGTCTATACCAAAAGAAATCATAAAGGTTTATTTTTTGTTTCTAGCACAAATTTTGTTTCTATTTTTAGCTGCTCTACAATATTAAAAATAATAGGGCAACGGTTGTAATGCATAAAAGTAGTGAAGAGTCTTTTATTAAAATGTGGAAGGTGCATGGCTGGAAATTCTTTGCATCCTTCAAATCTATAATCGTAAACGGTGCACTTGTTTTCTTGTAAAAAATGACATGGAACCGCGCTAATAAGTAGTGCGCCATTCATTCCTTTTTCTAGGTAATTTGTATCAAATATTTCCCTAGTTTGACCTAAGTGTTCACTCAGCGTGTCCGCCTCTTTTTCATTGATATTGATGAGTAATGTTTTACAACAATTACCACAAGCCGTGCAGTCAATTTTTGGTTCAATTTCACTGTTTAATTGCTGCACTTTTTGGTCCACTTCTTGCGGGTCCATTTGCAGCAAAAATTGGGCAAATTGGTCGTTAGCTAACTGGTTTTCTTCACCGGCCTCCAATAGACGGTTAAGGTTGGTTTCTAGGTATTTGCTGGCTTCTTTGATGGCATAAAGGTACATTTCTGCTATTTATTTTAATAAAAACCCTAAAAAACCCGATTTATCCACATAAACTGGCCATTTGTAGAAAAGTAAAATTGGGGCTGGTTACGAGGTAGTTAGATTTGCGGGTTGAGGAAAAGGTGTGAACTCATTTATAGGAAAAAGTAGAAGATAAAATGGCTGAAAAAGTAAACAATAGTGCGTACGACGAATCGTCGATTAGGTCATTAGATTGGCGTGAACATATTAGGCTTCGTCCGGGTATGTATATTGGTAAATTAGGTGACGGTTCTGCTACCGATGATGGTATTTATGTACTCATCAAAGAAGTGGTAGATAACTGTATTGATGAACATACCATGGGGCATGGTAAACAAGTTGAAATTACCATCGAAGATAAAACGGTAACCATCAGGGATTACGGTAGAGGTATTCCACTTGGTAAAGTGGTAGACGTGGTTAGTAAAATTAATACGGGTGCTAAATACGATAGCAAAGCTTTCCAAAAAAGTGTGGGTTTAAATGGGGTAGGTACAAAAGCCGTAAATGCATTAAGTCAATATTTTAAAGTAACCGCTTTTAGAGATGGCAGAGAAAAAACAGCCATTTTTGAAAGAGGTATTTTAGTGGATGATCAAAAAGAAACAAAAAGCTCGGAACCTAATGGAACTCTTGTATCATTTATTCCGGACGAAACCGTTTTTAGAAATTTCCATTTCATCCATGAATATTTAGATGCACAGCTTTGGAATTACTGTTATTTGAATGCAGGGTTAACCATGCAGTTTAATGGTAAAAAGTATGTAAGTAAAAACGGATTATTGGATTTACTACTTCGTAAAACCAATCCCGACGAGCTTCGTTACCCAATCATTCATTTAAAGGGCGAGGATATTGAAATTGCGGTATCGCATAATAACGATTACGGAGAAGATATTTTTTCTTTTGTGAATGGACAGTACACCACACAAGGGGGTACGCACCAACAAGCTTTTAGAGAAGGTTACATAAAAGTAATTCGTGATTTCTTCAAAAAAGATTACGACGTTTCTGATATTAGAACCAGTATTGTAGCAGCGGTTTCTGTGCGCGTGCAAGAGCCTGTTTTTGAAAGCCAAACAAAAACCAAGTTAGGTTCGCAGTATGTTTTTGAAGGTGGGCCTTCTATGAAAAAATTTATAGAAGAATTTTTAGCCAAAGAGCTTGATAACTATTTACACCGCAACCCAGCAGTGGCTGATGCGTTACGTAAGCGTATTGAGCAAAGTGAAAGAGAGCGCAAGGAACTCGCTGGTATTAAAAAGCTAGCCAACGAACGCGCTAAAAAAGCAAACCTGCACAATAAAAAATTAAGGGATTGTAGGGTGCACTTAAATGATGAACTGCCTGGTAAAAACAAAGAAGAGTTTATTGTGCTACAAAATAACTCTACCATCTTTATTACCGAAGGGGATAGTGCGAGTGGAAGTATTACAAAGTCTAGAAATGTAGATACGCAGGCTGTATTTAGTTTGCGCGGTAAGCCACTTAATGCCTTCGGCCTCACTAAAAAAGTGGTGTATGAAAATGAAGAGTTTAACCTCTTGCAACACGCGCTAAATATTGAGGACGGACTCGAAGGGCTCAGGTACAATAACATTGTAATTGCTACCGATGCCGATGTGGATGGTATGCACATTCGACTGCTGCTCATGACCTTCTTTTTGCAGTTTTTCCCTGACCTCGTAAAAAAAGGCCACGTTTATATTTTAGAAACACCCTTATTTAGGGTGCGTAACAAACAGGAAACTATTTACTGTTACGATGAAAATGAAAAGCAAGCGGCCGTAAAAAAATTAGGCAGTAAACCAGAAATCACACGCTTTAAAGGACTAGGTGAAATTTCACCAGAAGAGTTTGGCCGTTTTATTGGACAAGACATGCGTGTGCAACCCGTTATTTTAGAAGTGGGGGATCATATCCAACACTTACTTGAATATTACATGGGTAAAAATACCATGGAGCGACAAGAGTTTATCATTAATAATTTAAAGGTGGAATTAGACCTTGTTAACGAATAACATTATTTATCATTTTAGAAGATATACATTATGATTCACGTTGTTTTTGATCATACAAATGTGGCCGTGTTGCAAGGGGCAATAGAGATAGATGAAACATTGCAAGGAAATATTGTTGAAATTAAGGATGACTATATGGTGGGTCCTTTGGGTGCTATTTATGAAACCGAAGGCTACCAGCAGCGTAAGCAGTGGTGGGAAGGCGTACTTCAAAATTCACCGTATCAAGATCAACTTGCTATTGTAGATGATAAATTAACGGTTCACAACTTACTTACTACATTAGAAGAAAATCCAGACGAGCATGTGTGGCTCTGGATGGCACAAAATGCACATGATGTTTGTGGTTATTACTGGCTTATGTCGCAATTAAAAGAATATGCGGGTCGTATTCAGGTACTCTATTTAAATAACCTTCCATTCATAAACGAAAAGGGACAAATATTTTATCCGGTATACCTGCATGAAATTCAGCCCAAAGAATTTTTAAAAGCAAAAAAATTAGCGCGTCCTATAACGCTTAGTGAGTTTGAAGTGGATCCAGACGAGTGGAAAAAAATTGCTAGTGAAGGTTCGATGGTTCGTTTTTTAGAGGGAGGTAAAAAATTAATAGGTAAGGAAGAAAACTTTTTCGATAAAGAAATTGTAGCGGGTGTAACCGGGGAAGCTCAAAAACTAAATAAAGTCATTCAAAATATTTTAGCCAAGTTAAAAGTAAAAACGGGTGATGCTTTTATTGTCCATAGGTTAAAATCTTTGGCTGTTTTGGGTAAAGTGGAAATTATTGGCAACATAGAAAAAGGTTGGAAAGATTGGAGTGTTAAATTGGCAAATTAAAATTGGTTAACAAAAAATGGCGAAAGAGAAACATCAATATATTGTAGGTGATCATGTATCAGGCGTTCAGGGTCAATATAAAAATTGGTTTTTGGACTATGCTTCTTATGTTATTTTAGAGCGTGCGGTGCCGGCCATAGAAGATGGTTTAAAGCCCGTGCAAAGACGCATTTTACATTCCATGAAGGAAATGGATGATGGCCGTTTTAACAAAGTGGCTAACATCATTGGACAAAGTATGCAGTACCATCCGCACGGTGATGCGAGTATTGGGGATGCACTTGTAAACCTCGGACAAAAAGATTTACTCATTGATACACAGGGTAACTGGGGTGATGTAAGAACTGGCGACCAAGCAGCGGCATCTCGTTATATTGAGGCGCGCTTGTCCAAATTTGCACTTGAAGTTGCATTTAATGCAAAAACAACTACTTGGCAGTTAAGTTACGATGGTAGAAAAAACGAACCCGTAACACTTCCTATGAAATTCCCTTTGCTGCTGGCTCAAGGAGCAGATGGTATTGCAGTTGGATTATCTACAAAAATTCTACCACATAATTTTTGTGAGCTTATAGATGCTTCGATTAAATATTTAAAAGGTAAAAAGTTTGAACTCTTTCCAGATTTTCAAACCGGTGGTATGGTGGATGTGTCTGGCTATAACGAAGGTAAGCGGGGCGGGAAAGTAAGGGTGCGCGCGCACATTGAGGAGCTGGACAAAAAAACACTCGTTATTAAAGACGTGCCTTATGGTGTTACTACTACCCAGCTTATGGAAAGTATTACCAAGGCTAATGACCAGGGTAAAATAAAAATTAAAAAAGTTACGGACGTAACAGCCGCTGCTGTAGAAATTCATATTGATTTAGCGCCGGGTATTTCACCAGACATCACTATCGATGCGCTTTATGCATTTACAGATTGTGAAGTGAGCATTTCACCCAATGCTTGTGTGGTAATTGACCACAAGCCACACTTTATTGGTGTGCAGGAACTCTTAAAAGATGCCACCGATAATACCAAAGAATTACTCCGCAAAGAATTAGACATTCGTCTTTCTGAACTTGAAGATAAATGGCATTATACCTCGCTTGAAAAAATCTTCTTTGAAGAAAAAATATATAAAGAGTTAGAGCAAAAACATGCTTCTTGGGAAAATGTAATTGAAGCAATTGATAAAGCTTTTACGCCGTTTAAGAAAAAATTAAAGCGTGCTATTGAAAGAGAAGATATTTTAAAATTAACAGAAAAGCCTGTTCGCCGTATTTACAGACTTGATATCAATGAGCTAATCGAACAAATTAGAGGCATTGAAGAAGAAATCAAGCAGGTTAAATTTGATTTAGAGCATTTGACAGAATATGCAGTTGCGTATTTTGAGAATCTTCTCAAAAAGTTTGGTAAAAATAAAGAGCGTAAAACCGAAATTAAAGCTTTTGATACCATTCAGGTAAAACAAGTAGCCATTGCCAATACCAAGCTATACATCAATAGGGCAGAGGGTTTTATAGGTACCAGTCTTAAAAAAGACGAGCACCTTTGTGATTGTTCTGACTATGATGATATTATTGCATTTACAAAATCCGGCACCATGAAAGTGGTAAAGGTTTCTGATAAAATTTTTATTGGAAAGGATATCTTATATGCGGCGGTCTTCCAAAAAAATGATGAGCGCACTACCTACAATATGCTTTATGTAGATGGCGCTTCTGGCGTTACTTATGCCAAACGCTTTAATGTAACAGGGGTAACGCGTGACAAAGAATATGATTTAACAAAGGGTACCGATAAAACGCGCGTACATTATTTTACAGCCAATTTAAATGGTGAAGCTGAAACGCTTAAACTTATTTTAAGCCCTAATTGTACGGCACGTATTAAAGAACTCGATTTTTATTTCGAAGAAATTGAAATTAAGGGACGTTCTAGTATGGGTAATCAGGTAACCAAGTATCCTATTAAAACCGTTAAGTTTAAAGAAGCCGGCAAAAGCACACTTGCTGGTCGTAAACTTTGGTTCGACGATAAATTTGGCAGACTCAACACCGAAGAAAAAGGAAAATACCTGGGTAGTTTTGAAGATGAAAAACTAATTGTCATTACCAAAGAGGGTACCTATGAGTTAACAGATACGGAACTTGCGCAACGTTTTGATCCTGAAAAAGTGATGCTCATCGAAAAGTTTGTACCTGAAAAAATTATTACAGCTGTTTATTTAGACAATGATAAAATGCAGTACAATGTAAAGCGTTTTAAAATTGAAACCACCACGCTAAAAACCGAGTTTTTATTTATCAAAGAAGGTAAAGGCAACAAGCTTGAAGCTGTAACCACCATACAAGAACCAATTTTACAAGTACAAACAGGTAGGGGTACGCAAATACGCGCTGCTAAGTTTAAAATTGCTAAAATGGTGGATGTGACAGGCTGGAAGGCGGTAGGTTCTAAACTCACTGATTTTAGTAAAACCATTGAAATGCAATGGGAGTCGCGTCCTTCTGATCCAAATGCTCAACCGGAGTTGTTTGGCTAAACTAACCTACTTTTGCATAAAGTAGCAATATGGAGCCTGTATTAGTTGGTTGTTATAATGATTTGGTGGTGAGTCGTAAGGTAGATTTTGGTTTTTACCTAGATAATGGTGAAGAAGGTATTTTATTACCTAAGCGTTTTGCGCCATCAACCTTAAAAATAGGCGATACCATTAAGGTTTTTGTTTACCACGATTCTGATAACAGACTTATTGCAACCACACAGGTAGCTAATGCATCGGTGGGAGAAATTGCACTGTTAAAAGCAGTTGCTATTACTAGGCAGGGCGCTTTTTTAGATTGGGGTTTAATGAAAGATTTATTTGTACCAACTTCTAAACAGTTAGGTGGTATGCGTGAAGGTGGCATGTATCTGGTAAAATTGTACCTCGACGAAATGACCGGACGCGTAGCTGCCACAGAAAAAATCGAACAGTTATTAAGCAACGAAGTGTTAACGGTTAAAGAATTAGACGTTGTTGATTTAGTGGTATACCGTAAATCAGAACTTGGCTATGTGATGATTGTTAATAACAAGCACACAGCAATCTTACACAGCAATGAAATTTTTAAAGAATTAAATATTGGCGACAAGCTCACTGGGTTTGTAAAAACGATTAAGCCAGAAAATAAGTTAGATGTGGTGCTTGGTAAACCTGGTTTTGGAAGGGTAGAAGACGAGCAGGAAAAAATACTTCGCTTACTACACGAAAATGATGGGTACCTACCGTATCACGACAAATCTGATCCAGAAGAAATTTATAACTTTTTTGGCATGAGTAAAAAGTCATTTAAAATGACAACGGGCACTTTGTACAAGCAGCGTAAAATTGAATTTACACAAACAGGCATTAAATTATTAGAATCATAACTATTATTCAACATGAAAAATCAAGTTGTTTATATTGTTTCTGCTGTTAGAACACCTATTGGAAGTTTTGGTGGCGCTCTCAAAGACATACCTGCTACAAAGCTTGGTGCTACTGCTATAAAGGCAGCTATTGAGCGGGCTGGTATTCAGGGGGCAGACGTAGATGAAGTATTAATGGGTTGTGTGTTACAAGCTAATATTGGTCAAGCGCCTGCGCGCCAGGCCGCAAAATTTGCAGGCCTTCCTGATAGTGTTGTTTGCACCACCGTCAATAAAGTTTGTGCGAGTGGTATGAAAGCCATTATGCAAGGGGCTCAAGCTATTATGTTAGGAGACGCATCGGTAGTGGTTGCAGGTGGCATGGAAAATATGAGTAGTGTTCCGTTTTATGCGGGGGCTATGCGTTGGGGTAATAAATATGGCGATACTACTTTAACGGATGGACTTGCCAAAGACGGCCTCACAGATGTGTATCATAAATATGCGATGGGTAATGCTGCGGAACTTTGTGCTAGCAAATATCATTTTACAAGAGAAGATCAGGATGCGTTTGCAGTAGCTAGTTATATAAAAAGTAGAGCTGCATGGGAAGGGGGCGCATTTGATGCCGAAATTGTACCCGTTCCTATTCCGCAAAGAAGTGGCGAAGAAATATTATTTGTAAAAGACGAAGAGCCATTTAATGTAAAATTTGAAAAAATTCCAGGATTGAAACCGGCCTTCACAAAAGATGGAACCATAACAGCAGCTAACGCATCAACCATGAATGATGGAGCAGCAGCGGTTGTTTTAATGAGTCAAGAAAAAGCAGAAGCACTTGGCATCAAGCCCCTTGCTATTTTAAAAAGTTATGCCGACGCTGAGCAGGCGCCAGAGTGGTTTACAACCACACCTGCATTAGCCCTTCCAAAAGCGGTTGAAAAAGCAGGCATCACCACATCCGATTTAGATTGTATCGAACTCAACGAAGCGTTTTCGGTGGTAGGACTTGCTAATACACAAATCATGCAACTAGATCCTGCAAAGTTAAATATTAAAGGTGGTGCAGTATCGCTAGGGCATCCATTAGGATGCAGTGGAGCAAGAATTGTGGTAACGCTCATTCATGCATTAAAAGAGGTGTCTGGAAAATATGGTGCTGCTGGAATTTGTAATGGGGGCGGTGGCGCATCGGCCGTTGTAATAGAAAATTGCTAACTAAATAAGACTGTTAAGCTGTTTGCTCTGCAATTTCATCCATTGAAATACCCATATGACTTTCGTCGTAAGTACACTCGCCACTTTTGATAACAAGTACCTGTGGTGATTCGTGGTGCACTTTAAATCTATCAGCAATTGCTGCTGAAATATCTCTGTGTTGCAACAAGTCAAGTAAGTAAAAATCAATATCCGTTGGAGGTGTACTAGTTTCTAATCTATTAAGCGCCATGGAGCTAATGCTACAACGGGTACTATGCTTAAAAAGTACTTGGGGTGTATTAAAAGAGTTTGCAGTAATGGCCTCGAGTTGATCGATACTAGTCAGGTTTTTCCAATCCATAATAGAGATAGAAGAAAATTGTTAAGGTCTAAAATAACGTGGATTGGTAGTAGGGCAACCTCTACTTTTAGATGCATTGCAAGAAACCATAAAAGTGGCGCCGGCTAACAATAAAAAAAGAAGTGCAGTGGTCTTTTTCATACTAAAAGGATAGGTTATACGTTTTGTTTCTGTGCTCTATACCTCAAAGATACTTATTTGCTTTCAAATGAGGCCTTTTGGAAGATATAGATCTGTTAAATATATAAACGAAAAGTTTAATTTTTTAGTATGAAGGTTCATTTTATATCGATTGGGGGGAGTGTGATGCACCAATTAGCCATTGCCTTGCAGGGTAAAGGGTATCAGGTTACCGGTACTGACGATGAAATTTTCGAGCCTGCTCTAACCCATTTAAGAGATAAGGGGCTGTTACCCAGTGCTTTTGGTTGGCAGCCGGGGCTTATTACCCCTGATTTAGATGCAGTCATTTTGGGCATGCATGCCAAGGCAGATAATCCAGAATTGATAAAGGCGCAAGAGCTTGGCTTACCTATATATTCATTTCCAGAGTATATTTTCCACGAAAGCCAGCAAAAAAAGAGGGTCGTTGTGGGTGGTAGTCACGGCAAAACCACCACAACCAGCATGATAATGCATGTACTTAAAACCTGCCATCAAGAATTTGACTATCTGGTAGGCGCAAAACTTGCCGGTTTTGAACAGTCTGTAAAAGTGACTAATGCCCCTACCATTGTTTGTGAAGGAGACGAATATTTAGCAAGTGCGCTTCTGCGTCAACCTAAATTTCATTTTCTATTTCCGCATGTTGCGATACTTACCGGTATTGCCTGGGATCATATCAATGTGTTTCCAACTTTCGAGTTTTATTTGGAACAGTTTGTAATATTCATGCATAAAATTGAAGCTGGCGGCCTACTCATTTATAATGAAACAGATGAGGTGCTTAATAATTTGGTGCTTTCTAATAAGCGAGATGATATTAGGTATATTCCATACAAAGTGCCTGCACATCAAATTATAAATGGCCAAACTTTTATTACACTTGAAGGAGCAGAGGGGCCACTAAGTGTTTTTGGTGATCATAATTTACTAAACATGCAAGCAGCATATTATGCCTGTGCCGAACTAGGTATTTCTGCTCAAAATTTTGTGGGGGCCATGGCTAATTTTACAGGGGCTTCTAAAAGATTAGAATTATTAGCTAGCAATAATGAATGTAATATATACAGAGATTTTGCGCATGCACCCAGTAAAGTAATTGCCACCATTGAGGCGGTGAAACAGCAGTTTCCTGATAGAAAATTAATTGGTGTACTGGAACTACATACTTACAGCAGCCTCAACAAAGAATTTATGCATCAATATAAAGGGGCACTTGAAAAAACAGATCTCGCTGTTGTTTTTTATTCGAAACATGCCCTACAAATAAAAGGACTCCCTGAACTTCCTGAAAACGATGTGGTACAAGGATTTGATAAAAATGGATTACTTGTTATGACGGATAAGACGGCATTAGAACAGTGGCTTCGTGCTCAAAATTATTCTAACACTAATTTAGTATTAATGAGTAGTGGTAATTATGATGGAATTGATTTACCTTCCTTTGCACCAACTTTAATGTAACATAGCTTATGAAATTGCAATTAACAAGACCTATCGCATTTATTGATTTAGAAACAACCGGTATTACCGTTAGTACAGACAGAATTGTAGAAATTGCAATTGTAAAAATAAGTCCGGACGGCAGTCAAGTTATTAAACGGAAATTGGTGAACCCGCTCATGCCAATTCCAGCAGGTGCATCAGCCGTACATGGTATTTCTGATGAGATGGTGAAAGACGCGCCATCCTTTAAACAAATTGCAAATGAAATCAAGCAGTTTTTAGAAAACTGTGATTTGGGTGGTTATAATAGCAACCGTTTTGATATACCTATGCTCATCGAAGAATTTTTAAGAGCTGGTATCGAATTCTCTATCGAAGGTATAAAATTAGTGGATGTTCAAAAAGTGTTTCATATGATGGAGCAGCGTACCCTAAGTGCTGCCTATAAATTTTATTGTTCAAAAGTATTAGAAGGAGCACACGGAGCAGAGGCAGATGCGACAGCCACTTGGGAAGTATTAGAAGCACAACTTGAAAGATATCCGCAACTTGGCGACACCGTAGAAAGTATTGTAAAAGTTATCGGGGAAGAAGATATTGTAGATTTTGCGCGCCGTTTTGTAAAAGTAAATGGCATCGAAATTTTTAATTTTGGGAAGCATAAGGGGAAGTCTGTAACCCAGGTTTTAAAGGAAGAACCTCAATATTATGACTGGATGATGAAAGGTGATTTTGCTATGAATACCAAGCAAAAGCTCACCGAAATTCTGAACAGGTCCATCGTTACAAAGGCTTAGAAAAGGCAATTTAACCCTAATAGGGCCACTTTTACCGGAAATAGCACTGATTTAGATAGCGAATCTGATTTTCTTTTATATAAATCGGGTAGTATTTGTATTTTAGCTTCTATTCATGCCCCCTAGACTTTGGAAAAACTAGTAATCATACCAACCTACAACGAACGCGAAAATATTGCTGCTATCATTGCGGCAGTATTTGACTTGCAAGCTGGTTATCATATTTTAATTATTGATGACGGATCACCAGACGGAACTGCTTCTATTGTAGAGGATTTAATGAAACAATACGAGGGACAGTTATTTATTGAAAAACGTTCCGGTAAATTAGGACTTGGCACTGCTTATATCCATGGATTTAAATGGGCGCTTGAAAAAGGCTACCAATATATTTTTGAAATGGACGCCGATTTTTCCCACAGTCCTTCAGATTTGGAAAGATTATATGCTGCATGTAATATTATTGGAGCAGATGTTGCTGTTGGAAGTAGATATGTGAAAGGAGGAAGAACGGAAAACTGGCCACTAGACCGTCATATTTATAGCAAGGGCGGTGCATTTTATACCAAACTTATTACATGGCTTCCCGTAAATGACCCAACTGCTGGCTTTGTTTGTTACAAAAGAAAAGTATTAGAAACAATCAATTTAGATGAAATAAAATTTGTGGGTTACGCCTTTCAAATTGAAATGAAATTTAGTGCCTGGAAATTAGGGTTTAAAATTATTGAAGTACCTATTACTTTTGTAGACCGTAAAATAGGTCAGAGTAAAATGAGTAAGGGTATTATTAAGGAAGGCGTTTTAGGTGTTTTAAAAATGCAGTGGGAGAGCCTTTTTCACCATTATGCAGATAGGCTTCGAAAAAAATAATTGTGAGAAAAGCCTTACTTCAACTTCATGCATCTGTTTTTTTAGCCGGTTTTACCGGTATATTGGGCGTACTCATTGAGTTAAATGAAGGCTTATTGGTTTGGTACCGCATGGCCATTACAGTAGTTACATTACTTGCCCTTTTAGTAATCGGTAAAAAATGGCAAAATTTACCTTTTTCACAAGTAAAAAAATTATTTGGAATAGGTATGCTCATTGCACTCCACTGGGTCTTTTTTTATGGAAGTATAAAAATGGCTAACGTGTCTATTGGACTGGTTTGCGTAGCAGGTGCCGGACTTTTTACAGCATTATTAGAACCCTTGTTTTTAAAGGTAAAAATTAAATGGCCAGAAGTAGCACTTGGCTTATTAAGTTTACTGGGTATTTTATTAATTTTTAAATTTGATGCACGTTACCGGTTGGGCATTGGACTCGGTATTGTTTCTGCGATACTAGCGTCTATATTTTCGGTGCTCAATAAAAAAGAAGTAGATAAGCAGCCTGCACAAATGATGATGGTGTATGAGTTAACAGGCGGACTTTTTTTGTTAACCTTACTCATGCCTTTTTACCTAAATTATTTTAATGTAGCCAAGGTGTTTCCTAGCTTATCAGATATTGGGTGGCTCTTAATTTTAAGTTGGCTATGTACGGTGCTTGCTATGGATTTGATATTACAAGCATTAAAAAAAGTATCTGCGTTTACACAAAATTTAACGCTCAATTTAGAGCCTGTTTATGGCATTCTACTAGCGTTTATTGTTTACCAAGAAAACAAACAATTGGGAACCTCTTTTTATTTAGGCATATCCTGCATTGTACTGTCTGTGGTATTCCAAATTGCAAGAGCTTCTAGGTCTTGATAGTGGATCATTAAATCTTTTAATTCTTTTTTAAGTTCAGTAATGATGCTTGCGTAAGCCGGATCGTTAATGAGGTTGTTCATTTCGGTAGGGTCTTTTTGCAAATCAAATAATTCAAGGTTGTTATGCGGTCCGTAAAATCGGATGAGCTTATACCTAGTCGTTCTTACGCCAAAATGCGGAGCTACATGATGCGGCTGCGGATATTCGTAATAATGATAGTACATGGATTTTCGCCATGTAGCAGCAAATGATTTTTTGGCAGCAGGGGTGCTTTTTGCAACAAGTGGCAAAAAGCTTTTTCCTTGCATATCAGAAGGTGTTTGAATACCAGCAATATTTAAAATGGTAGGTGCAAAATCAATATTTACAATCATTTCTTGTAACTGAGTACCTGGTTTAATTTGACCCGGGTAACGCATTACAAAAGGGGTACGTAAACTTTCTTCATACATAAAGCGCTTGTCAAACCATCCATGTTCGCCCATATAAAAACCTTGGTCGGAGGCGTAAATAACAACGGTATTTTGATCTAATTTATGAGCAGCTAAATAGTCTAGTATGTTGCCAATACCTCTATCCAACGATTTTGCCGTTGCCAAATAATCTTTCAGGTATCTTTCAAATTTAAATTTAAGAAGGGCAGCACTATCGTTTTTAACGGCTTCATACTGTTCAGATACCGCCGTATAATATTTTTTGTAAGCGGCTTTTTGTGTGGGATCGAGTCTCGCAAACATGCCTGGGCCAACTTTATCCCAGTTGACATTTATTTTTAAATCATCCTGTAAAACCATGGTTTTATCAACGGTCATATCTTGTAAACGGGCAGCTTCACGACCATTATACGTATCCATAAAGTTAGCAGGGTAGGGAAAATCGATATTATCAAAAGCGCCCAGGTCCTCTACGTCTGGCATCCAGTTGCGATGCGTTGCTTTTTCGCCCACCACTAAAAAGAAAGGTTTACTCGTATCTCTTTTATCTAACCAGCTTGTAGAAAACTCTGTAATTAAATTTGTGGTATAGCCCCTGTACGCCGTTGTATCGTTTGGCATATTAATAAAGTTGGGCTGAAAATATTGGCCTTGGTCCGGTAGTATTCTAAAAAAATCAAACCCCGATGGAAGTGTTTGTAAATGCCACTTGCCAATCCATGCGGTTTGGTACTCTTTTTGTTTGAGTAGTTTTTGAACCTGTTGTTGATTGCCATCAAAAAATCTGCGGGGTCCATTGTCTTTTAAGCCGTTGATGTGGTTGTATTTGCCTGTTAATAAAACGGCTCTGCTAGGCGCACAAATGGAGTTGGTTACAAATGTATTTTTTGCAATCATACCTTCTTTGGCAATGCGGTCTATATTAGGCGTTTGCATGAGGCTTTTACCATATGCGCTAATGGTTTGCTGGGTATGGTCGTCCGAAAAAATGACAATAATATTAGGTGGCTTATTACTGCTTTTTTGAGCTTGTATTAGACTACTACAAACCAGTAGTAGTGTACATAAAAATGCAAATTGTTTTTTCATAAAATATATTTTAGCTCCCAAAACTTTTTTGGTTGGGTAAGCGTCCCCAGTCTGGTAAATCAATATTTAAATTGTCATGCTTTTCTAGCATTTCTTTTTTTAACGCTGCACGCATGCTTGCAATTTTTTCTTGCATGGCAGGGTCTGCTGCTAAATTATTTATTTCGTAAGGATCTTTATGTACATCAAATAATTGTGTGGTGAGCACCCCTTTAACATTGTATACAATGAGTTTGAAACCATCACTGGTTTTAATACTTCGGCTCCAATGTCCGTAGACATTATATAATTGCGTTCTGATCTTTGCCCCTGGATTTTTAATAATCGGCATTAAGCTTACTGCTTCTACGCTAGCTGGTTTTTGAATATTTAGGTATTCGTAGATCGTGGGGTTGATATCACTTAAATAGGTAAATCCATTATTTTTTTTATTGACTGGTATGCCGGGTCCTGCCATAATAAGGGGTACACGTATACTATGTTCGTATAAATTTTGTTTGCCGAGTAAGCCATGCTGTCCAACTGCGAGTCCGTTATCGCCAGCAAAAACAATCAGTGTTTCATTTGTAAGTCCAGCAGCATCTAGTGCAGCTAAAATGCGCCCTAGTTGTGCGTCTAGTTCAGATACCATACCATAGTAATGTGCTATTTCTTTTTTTACGGCATCTGGCGTTCGGGGGTGGGGAAGTAGCATTTCATCTCTTACCGCTAAATCGCCATTGTCAAAGGGATGTTGCGGTAAAAAATTGGGTGGGAGGGTAATGGTGTCGGGGTTGTACCAAGCGTCATATTTAGTAGGAGGGGTGCGTGGATCATGCGGTGAAGTGAGTGCGACATAACAAAAAAACGGCTGCTCTTTTGCTTTTTTGCTGCTCAAAAACTGAATAGCAGTTCCTGCATATAGTTCGGTACTAAACGTATCACTCTTCCAACTATTTTTTGGGTCATACACGCCAGTAGGGTCAAAATGATTGACGGTTGGATGAAACTGACCTCCATTATTTTCGAAGTGCATACCACCAAAAAATATATGACCACCATCATTAAAAAAACGGTGATGCGAGGCTTTATCAGAATGCCATTTGCCGGTATGAAAAGTCGTGTAGCCCTTTGTTTGAAGCACTTCGGGAAGTCCGGTTAAACTATCTGGTATTTTACCACCATCGCCAGGGAGCCTGTTTACATACCTGCCCGTTAATAGCATCACGCGGCTGGGTATACATACTGCACCTTGGTGCCCGCCCATCACGTGTGCCTGCGTGAATGTAAGACCCCTTGCTACTAGTTTATCTAGGTTGGGTGTTTTAATTTGCTTGTTGCCCAGTGCATGAATGGTGGCAAAACTTTGGTCATCAGAGTAAATGATGAGTACATTTTTGGCCCGCTGAACTTGGGTTTTTTGGGGGG
>JBMSJE010000028.1:0-20338 GCA_049418605.1 Sediminibacterium sp.
CCGAATCGGATGCGTTATTTTGGCTAAATACGGGCCCGCTAGCCAAAATAATGGCTAAAAACACCCCAATCCCAATTGTCCAACTTTTACTACCAATAATCATGTTCATAATCAGTTCTTTGTAACCCGTTTACAACCGCTCTAAAATCTTTACCTTTGGCGGCCTTGATATAGAGTGCCAAATTGACGCAAATTTAAATGCCGCACTCTTTTTGAGTAATATATTTTTTCTAAAACAGTTTATTTAACAATATGTTGAAATTTATAACCAAATTATTTGGAAGCAGTAAGAGCGAGAAAGATGTTCAAAAGATACTTCCAATTGTAGAAAAGGCCAATACTTTTTTTACGTCTTATGCTAGTTTAACCAACGACGCGTTAAGAGGAAAAACGACTGAGTTTAAGCAAAGAATTCAAAATCATTTGACAGCCATTGATGCGCAAATAGCAGAGAAAAAACAAACAGCAGATGCGTTAAGCGATACCGAAATTCATAAGCGCGATGCCATCTATAAAGAGGTAGATAAATTAAATAAAGAGCGCGATCAAAAAATTGAAGAAGTACTTGCGGAAATTCAACCAGAAGCTTTTGCAGTAGTTAAAGAAACAGCGCGTAGGTTTTCTAGCAACGAAGAACTTGTTGCAACAGCTACACCACTAGACCGCGAGTTTAGCGTTAAAAAAGATTACATATCTATTAAAGGCGAACAGAGTGTTTATAAAAACACGTGGACGGCTGCTGGCGGAAAAGTTACTTGGAATATGGTGCACTATGACGTACAGTTAATTGGAGGTAGTGTACTACATGAAGGTAAAATTGCAGAAATGTCTACCGGTGAAGGAAAGACCCTCGTATCAACACTCCCAGCCTATTTAAATGCGCTTGCAGGTGAGGGTGTGCACATTGTAACAGTGAATGATTACCTCGCAAAACGTGATAGCGAATGGAACGGTACTTTGTTTGAGTGGCTCGGACTTCGTGTAGATTGTATAGACAAGCATGATCCAAATAGTGAGTCACGTCGTAACGCTTACTTAGCAGATATTACTTATGGTACCAACAACGAATTTGGTTTTGATTATTTGCGTGATAACATGGTGCATACACCACAAGAAATGGTGCAACGCAAACACCATTTTGCCATGGTGGATGAAGTGGATTCGGTGCTAATTGATGATGCACGTACGCCACTTATTATCTCTGGCCCAGTTGGGCACAACACCAACGAGCAACAATTTTTTGAATTAAAGCCGCGCATCGAAAAATTAGTAGATGCACAAAAGCGTGCGACCAATCAATTTTTAATTGAAGCAAAAAAGAAAATTGCAGAAGGCAACGATGATCCAAAAGATGGCGGTCTTGCTTTATTTAGAGCTCATAGAGGACTTCCTAAAAACAATGCCCTCATTAAATATTTAAGTGAGCCAGGTATTCGTGTGAAACTCCAAAAAGCCGAAAATTATTACCTCGCAGATCAGTCGCGTGAAATGCCTATTGCCGACGAAGAACTATATTTCTACATCGACGAAAAAAGCAACTCAGTAGAACTTACCGACAAAGGAATTCAGCTCATTACAAAGGCTGGTGAAGACCAACAGTTTTTTGTGTTACCTGACATTAGTTTAACACTATCTTCCATAGACAAAGGCGAATTGTCTGCCGAAGAAAAACTGCAACAAAAAGAAGCCATCATTAATGATTATTCTGTTAAGGCAGATCGTATCCATACCGTTCAACAATTACTAAAAGCCTATACGCTTTTTGATAAAGACATTGAATATGTGGTAATGGATGGTTCCGTAAAAATTGTAGATGAGCAAACAGGTCGTATACTAGATGGTCGTAGATACTCCGATGGTTTGCACCAAGCTATTGAAGCCAAAGAAAATGTAAAAATTGAAGCGGCTACACAAACCTATGCAACCGTTACTCTACAAAACTATTTTAGAATGTACCACAAACTTTGTGGTATGACAGGTACTGCCGAAACAGAAGCGGCAGAGCTTTGGGACATCTATAAATTAGATGTTGTTTCTGTGCCTACCAATGTAACAGCTATCAGAATTGATGAGCAGGATTTGGTATTTAAAACCAAGCGTGAAAAATTTGGTGCCGTTATTGATGAAATTGTAAAATTAAGAGAAGCAGGACGACCGGTACTTGTTGGTACCACTAGTGTTGAGGTGAGTGAACTATTAGGTCGTATGCTTCGTCAAAAACAAATTCCGCACAACGTATTAAACGCCAAGCAGCACGCACGTGAAGCACAAATTGTTGCTGAGGCGGGTTTAGCAGGTGCAGTTACCATTGCTACTAACATGGCGGGTAGAGGTACCGATATTAAATTAGGCGAAGGCGTAAAAGAGTCGGGCGGTTTAGCAATTTTAGGTACTGAGCGTCATGAGTCTCGCCGTGTAGACCGTCAGTTAAGAGGTCGTGCAGGACGTCAGGGAGATCCGGGGTCTTCTCAATTCTTTGTATCATTAGAGGATGATTTAATGCGCATGTTTGGTAGTGAGCGTATTGCCAAAGTGATGGACTTTGCTGGTTACAAAGAAGGCGAAGTAATACAGCACAGCATGATTACAAAATCTATTGAGCGTGCTCAAAAAAAGGTAGAAGAAAACAACTTTGGTATTCGTAAGCGTTTATTAGAGTACGATGATGTGATGAACAAACAGCGTACCGTTATTTATGCTAAACGTCATCATGCATTATTTGGTGAAAGATTAGCACTTGATTTAGACAATGCTTTTTATGGCGTTGCCGAAGGTCTTGTGTTTAGTTTTAGAGAACAGAGTGATTTTGAAGGATTTAAATTAGCCGTGATTGTAAACTTTGGTTTAGATACTGCCATTACAGAAGAGCAGTTGAATAAACAAAGTGCGCATAACGTTGCCGAGTTATTATACCAAGAAGCTATTGCACATTACAACCGCCGCCGCGCAGATATGATGGCACAGGCGATGCCGGTGTTTAAGCGTATTCGTTTACAACAGGGCAACCATATCGAAAATGTGATCGTTCCTTTTACGGATGGTAAAAAAGCAATGGAAGTACTTGGCAATATGGATAAAACCCTTGCCACGAGCGGTGCTGCCCTTATCAATGCACTTGAAAGAACCATTGCGCTTGCGCATATCGATAATGCTTGGAAAGAGCATTTGCGTGCCATGGATGATTTAAAGCAAAGTGTACAAACAGCTACTTACGAACAAAAAGATCCACTCGTTATTTATAAAATGGAAGCCTTTGAGTTATTCAAAAAAATGGATACCGAAGTCAATAAAGACATCATTGAATTTTTGTGTCATGCAACCATTCCTTTAACAGAATCAGATCAGGTACAAGAAGGACGTCAGCAAAAAACAGACATGAGTAAGATGAGCGTTACCAAGCAAGATGCCAGTGCTGCGCCTACCGAAAATGATTATTACGATCCTACACCAGAAAAGCAACAGCCAATTACTGTGGGTCCAAAAATTGGAAGAAACGATCCTTGTCCTTGTGGTAGTGGTAAAAAATACAAAGCATGTCATGGAAGAGACGCCGATTAATTTAATTTTTTGATTGATGCAATTAAACGCCTACATCGACCATACCGTTTTAAAGCCTACAACACTTGTTGCAGATATTGAAAAATTATGCGCCGAAGCGGTTGAGTATGGTTTTGCTGCCGTTTGCGTGCCACCTAATTTTGTAAAAACTGCAAAAGCTTTAGTAGCAGGATCTACTGTTAAAGTGGCTACCGTTATTGGATTTCCATTTGGATATAGTGCGGTAGAATCTAAAATTGCTGAAATTATTTTAGCAGTAGTTGATGGTGCTGATGAGTTAGACGTTGTTGCAAATATTAGTGCCATTAAAAATGGTGATTGGGCTTATATAGCCAATGAACTGGGTCATATTTTACCCATTGTTAGAAGTAAAGAAAAAGTAATCAAAGTAATTATTGAATCGGGTGTGCTAACAAACGATGAAATTATTAAGTGTTGCGAACTGTATGGTGTAGCAGGTATTGATTATTTAAAAACATCGACTGGATATGCCGAAAAAGGAGCAACCATTGAGGCGGTTCAACTCTTTAAAAAGCATTTACCTGCACATGTTCAAATAAAAGCTTCTGGGGGCATTAGAGATTACGCATTTGCTAGCGCGCTCGTAGCCGCTGGTGCCACAAGGCTGGGCTGCAGTGCAAGTGTAGCAATTGTTACAGGCGCACCTGCTACCGGAAACTATTAAAGTTGTAACTTGGTAACACTACAAATCATTTGTAATGAAAAATAACCCTGCTTGTTCACTTGCCTTTTTTATTGCTGTCCTATTTTTTGCGGCAGGGGCTAGTGCAGCAGATACCATTGTTGTTATTAAAGACCCACGATTAGATATATTATCACAAAAGCAAGCATTTATAAATAAACGCACGTCGGTGCTTACCAGTAATGGAAAAGTAAAAGGATTTAGAATTCAAATTACTAGTACAAATAGCAGAGATCAAGCATTTAATGCAAAAGCTGCTGTGCAATCAAAATTTCCAGATCAAAAAGTATATACCACGTATCAGGCACCTTTATTTAAAGTGCGTGTAGGGGATTTTATAAAAAGAGAGGATGCAGAGCGGTATAGAAAATTAATGCTTTCTATTTTTCCAACTGGCATGTATGTTGTGGAGGATGTTTTAGAAGTAAGCTTAGAAGATATCGATCAATAAATGATACATTATTTATGAGTCAATTACAAGAAAAAATTAAAGCATTAGCAAAAGAATTTGCACCTGCACAAATTGCAGTGCGTCATCATTTGCATGCAAACCCGGAGTTGAGCTATCAAGAATTTGAAACAGCTAAGTATGTCAAAGCGCAATTAGCAGCTATGGGCATTGCTTCTGACGAAAAGGCAACCACAGGGCTTGTAGCAGTTATTGAAGGAAAAAACCCTTCGTCTCGAATCATTGCGCTTCGTGCCGATATGGATGCACTTCCCATTCAAGAACAAAATGATGTGCCCTACAAATCAACTGTAGCAGGCGTTATGCATGCTTGTGGTCATGATGTACATACCACTATTTTACTTGGCGCTGCAAAAATTTTAGTAGCCACAAAGGATAGTTGGGAAGGCACTGTAAAATTATTTTTTCAACCCGGGGAAGAAAAAAATCCGGGAGGCGCAAGCTATATGATTAGAGATGGTGCACTTCAAAATCCAGCACCCGAAGCCATTGTTGCACTGCATGTGCATCCAGGACTTGATACTGGTAAACTAAGTTTCAGAAAAGGCAGGGTGATGGCAAGTGCCGATGAAATTTATATGACCATTAAAGGGCCAGGTGGTCATGCAGCATCTCCACATTTAGCGCCTGATACTATTTTAATTGCATCGCATGTAATTATAAGTTTACAACAAATTATTTCACGTAATCGAAATCCAGTTTCTCCTTCTGTATTATCAATTTGCTCGGTGCAAGGTGGTAATACAACCAATGTGATTCCTTCCGAAGTAAAACTCATGGGAACATTTAGAGCGATGGATGAAACTTGGAGGTATAAAGCACATGAGTTAATAACAAAAACAGCAAAAGGTGTTGCCGAATCGATGGGTGCCACCATTGATGTGCTCATTGATGTGGGTTATCCAACCGTAGATAATGATCCTGCTTTTACTGAAACAGCATGGAAATTAGCAGATGATTATATGGGGGCAGAAAATGTGCTAGAAACAGAAATGCGCATGGGGGCCGAAGATTTCGGTTATTATACCCAGGAAATTCCAGGTTGCTTTTTTAGGCTAGGTGTTCGCAATGAGGCTGCTGGGATTGTTCATAATGTACATACCCCTAACTTTAATATTGATGAAAGTGCCATTGAAATAGGCATGGGTATGATGGCATGGCTAGGCGCAACCGCTCATACATAAGGAATTACGTATTTTAGGCAAACAAGTGTTAGTCTTTAAGAATTAATGGTAAATTTGTAATTCGATCAAAACAAAACAGATGGCAAAAAACAATGACCTCCGCAGAGAACAAGCCCTCGAATACCACGCGAGTGGTAGACCAGGAAAAATTGAGGTAGTGCCTACAAAAGAGGCCAAAACCCAACGAGATTTGTCGCTTGCATATAGCCCGGGTGTTGCAGAGCCTTGTAAAGAAATTCATGAAAACATTGAAGAGGTTTATAAATACACGGCTAAGGGAAATTTAGTAGCTGTAATTACGAACGGAACCGCTGTATTAGGACTTGGTGATATTGGCCCAGAAGCGAGTAAGCCGGTTATGGAAGGGAAGGGTGTACTCTTTAAAATATTTGCAGACATTGACGTATTTGATATCGAGATCAATGAAAAAGATCCAGAAAAATTCGTTCAAATTGTAAAAGCATTAGAGCCCACATTTGGGGGCATCAATTTAGAAGATATTAAAGCGCCTGAATGTTTTTACATCGAGCAGGAGCTTAAAGAGCAAATGAAAATTCCGGTAATGCATGATGATCAGCACGGTACTGCTATCATTAGTGGTGCTGCACTTTTAAATGCATTGGAACTTCAAAAAAAGAAAATTGATCGTGTACGTTTTGTGGTGAATGGGGCTGGCGCTGCTGCTATGGCATGTGTTCAGTTGTATGTTGCACTAGGTGCGCGCTATGAAAACTTTATCATGTTTGATAAAGACGGCGTACTACATGAAGGACGTACCGATTTAGACGCTACCCGCAAAAAGTTTGCTGTAAAAAAATCAGATGCCACACTTGCTAAAGCCATGCGTGATGCCGATGTTTTTTTAGGGCTTAGTATTGGTGGCGTTGTTACGCCTGATATGGTAAAATCAATGGCAAAAAATCCTATTGTTTTTGCCATGGCAAACCCGGATCCAGAAATTACTTACGAAGATGCAACGGCAGTTCGTAAAGATATTATTATGGCAACAGGCCGTACCGATTATCCTAACCAAGTAAACAATGTATTAGGGTTCCCATACATTTTTAGAGGTGCACTTGATGTGCGCGCTACAAAAATTAATGAAGCCATGAAACTGGCAGCTGTTAAAGCATTAGCAGAACTTGCTAAAACGGCAGTGCCTGATATTGTGAATCTAGCTTATAACCAAAGCAGTATGAGTTTTGGTCCAGAATATATCATTCCAAAACCACTTGACCCTCGGTTACTTTCTACCGTAGCACCTGCTGTTGCAAAAGCTGCCGTAGAATCGGGTGTGGCACAAAAACCAATTCAAAATTGGGATGCATATACGCTTCAATTAAATAAACGTTTAGGTCTTGACAATCAACTGATACGTGTTATTGGTAACAAAGCTAGACGAGATCCTAAACGTTTAGTATTTGCAGAAGCTGACAATCAAAAAGTATTAAAAGCAGCAAGCATTATTTATGATGATGGCATTGCTTATCCGATATTATTAGGCGATCCTATAAAAATTAAAGCCATTGCAGAGGAGCATAATATTGATCTAACAGATATTCCTATTATTGATTCACGAAGTGATGAAACTGAAGCGAAGCGTGAATTTTATGGTGAGTTATTCTTTAAAAAGCGCCAGCGAAAAGGGTTTAACCATTATGAGAGTATTAAAATAATGAAAGACCGCAACCATTTTGGATGTATGATGGTAGAAACTGGCGATGCGGATGCGATGCTTTCTGGGCTTACTAAAAATTATGCCGAAGCCATTAGACCGGCGCTTCAAATTATTGGTACCGAAGAAGGCGTTAAAAAAATTGCTGGTATGTATTTATTATTAACCAAGCGTGGCCCTATATTTTTAGCGGACACAACGGTTAATTTTAATCCAAATGCCGAAGAGCTAGCCGACATTGCTATGATGGTTGCAAAAGAAGTAAGAAACTTTAACATCACGCCACGTATTGCAATGCTTAGCTACAGCAACTTTGGTAGTTCAGATTCGGAAGAGGCTAAAGTTGTTGCAGAAGCTACACGTATTTTAAAGCAGCGCAATCCTTCTTTAATTGTTGATGGTGAAATGCAGGCAAGTATGGCTTTCAACAAAGAAATACTAAAAGACAATTACGGGTTCAGTGATTTAGTGGACGAGGATGTAAACGTACTTATTTTCCCTAACCTAACCTCTGGTAACGTTGCCTATAACCTATTAAGAGAAATTGGTGGCGCGGATGCTATTGGACCTATTTTGTTGGGGCTTAAAAAACCGGTACACGTACTTCAATTAGGAAGCTCTGTAAGAAGTATTATTAATATGGCACTTGTTGCAGTTGTGGATGCGCAATTAAAATCACGTATTGACACCGATGACGCCGTTCAGCGTAGTAGCTGGTGGAAACGCCTCAAAAAGAAAAAGAAATAGTTTAATTTATTTAGCACTAAATGAATCTTATTACGCATTTCGGGAATTATCTGCTCATGTTAAAGGGGATGTTTACCAAGCCCGAAAACCTGCGTATGTATTGGAAGGAGTTTGTGCACCAAGCGGTAGAAATTGGGGTAGGCTCATTACCAATTGTTGTTATTATTTCTGTTTTTTTGGGTGCTGTTACAACAGTGCAAACAACCTATCAACTCGTAAGTCCACTAGTGCCGCTTTCTACCATTGCACAAATTGTACGTGATGGTTTACTGCTTGAATTGTCGCCCACTGTTGTTTGTATTGTCCTTGCTGGTGTGGCCGGTAGTAAAATAGCCAGTGAGCTGGGTAATATGCGTGTTAGTGAACAAATTGACGCACTCGAAATTATGGGTATCAATACCAAGAGCTATTTAATACTACCTAAGATAGTAGCTTCTTTGTTTGTGGTTCCATGCCTTATTACATTATCTGTTGCACTTGGTATTTGGGGAGGTCGTTTGGCAGGACACTATACGGGACTTATTTCTACGGATATATACGATGCCGGCCTTCGTCAAAATCTAAATACTTTTTATATCAATTTTGCATTGTACAAAGCATACACCTTTGCATTTATTATCAGTACCATTTCGGCGTATTATGGATACTATGTAAAAGGCGGCGCACTAGAAATTGGAAGAGCAAGTACTAGTGCGGTTGTTGTAAGTTGCATTTTAATTTTGATTTCAGATTACATATTGGCATTACTTCTTTTAGGGTAAACTTATATTTATGACACCTAATTTTGCAGCGTTTCGCGCATTAATTATGCATCCAGTTAAATTCTGGTTGTATATGCTAGTTAAGCTTCCAATGGGTTTTTTGGCTGGGTTAAAGCTTACGGGGCTTGATCCTGACAAAGCAGTGGTGCAAGTAAAATATAAGTGGCTTACACAAAATCCATTTGGGTCTATGTATTTTGCAGTGCTTTCTATGGCCGCAGAGTTTAGTACTGGTATTTTATGTTTAGCCAATATTTATAAATCAGACCCAGCAATAAGTATGCTTGTTATAAAAATGGAATCTCATTTTTATAAAAAAGCAGTGGGTGTAATTACATTTACTTGTAATGATGGGGATGCAATTATTGATATTGTTAAAACAGCCAAGGAAACAGGAGAGGGCGTTATCCTTGTTAGTAAATCTACTGGCGTTAATCAGAACGGTGAAGTTGTTGCCGAATTTTTTATTACATGGAGCCTTAAAGCAAAGGCTCCAAAAAGTTTCACAGCTAAATAATTTACATGAAAATTTCCTTTCACGGAGCAGCACAAACAGTTACAGGGTCAAAGCATTTAATTACATTAAATAGTGGTTTTAAAATTTTACTTGACTGTGGCATGTTTCAGGGAATGGGAAGAGAAACTCAAGTAATGAATAGCACCCTAGGATTCGAAGCAGCGGGTGTAGATATTTTAGTGTTGTCACACGCACATATTGATCATTCGGGGCTTATACCTAAACTATATAAAGACGGTTTTAGAGGAAAGATTTTTGCTACACCTGCTACCAAAGACTTAGCAGCAGTGTTGCTAGAAGACTCTGCAGTTATTCAAAGAGACGATACAAAATTTATTAATAAACGCAGGGCTAAACAAGGATTGCCACCCTTTGAAGCGCTCTATGACTTAGAAGATGCCGCAGAAGCACTGACACTTTTTGAAGTAGCTGCTTATGACAAATGGACTACTATTGCGCCAGGCGTTGATCTGTTATTTACCGATGCTGGACATATTATTGGAAGCGCCTCTGTCCATTTAAAAATTACTGAAAAGGGTGTTACCAAGCAACTTAGTTTTAGCGGCGATATTGGACGTTACAACGATGCTATTTTAAGAGCACCCGCAGTTTTTCCGCAGGCTAATTATATTATCATTGAAAGCACCTACGGCAATAAATTACACGACGAAGTACACGGTACTCCTGATAGTCTTTTATCTTGGATCGAAAAAACATGCATTCATAAAAAAGGCAAATTAATTATTCCGGCATTTAGTGTGGGCCGCACACAAGAGTTGTTGTATGCGCTTAATCAATTAAGTATTGAAAAAAGGCTCCCCCGTATTCCAATTTTTGTAGACAGCCCATTAAGCAAAGAAGCGACCGAATTATTAAAACGATACCCGCAATATTTTAATAAAACCATCCGAAAAATAATGGAGCATGATAATGATCCATTTGATTTTGACGGACTTACTTTTATAAGCTCGGTAGAAGAAAGTAAAAGACTCAATACACTGGACGGGCCGTGTGTGATTATTTCGGCAAGCGGCATGGCCGATGCAGGTAGGGTCAAGCATCATATTATGAATAATATTGGCAGCAGGGATAATACTATTTTGATTGTTGGTTATTGCGAACCAAGGTCACTAGGTGGAAGGCTGTCAAGTGGCGTAGCAGAAGTGAAAATTTATGGCGAATATTATAAAGTAGGAGCCGAAATTGGACAAATGCGCAGTATGTCTGCGCATGGTGATTATGAAGATTTGTGTCAGTATTTGAGTTGTCAAAACCCAGATCTCGTATCGCAGTTATTTATAGTTCATGGCGACTATGAAGTGCAGCAAGATTTTGCTAAAAGGTTGGAGCGAAAAGGGTTTAAGGATGTGATGATTCCAGAGATGCACCAATCGGTCATATTAAGTAATATTTAATATATATATGGTATTTGTTTAAAATATTTACCCAAAAATGTTTTTTTACCGGTTATTTATTAACTATGACCGATATTTTTCACTATTTTACCGGTAACCATGGATCAATCGGTAAAAAATATAATCTCAGGAGCAAATAGAACATTACTCATTAATGTTATTTGGTTTTTATTTCCAATGCTGGCATGCATTGCCGAGATGAGTAGAGGACTTGGAGATATAAATAATTTTTTAATCTATAAACAAGTTTTCTGGCATACCATTGAGCAAAAGCATTTGTATTTATCTTATCCGTTAGAATATAGTGATGTGAATCATTATGGGCCACTATTTAGTATTCTTATTGCGCCCTTTGCTTTACTGCCCGTTTATATTGGTTGTTTTTTATGGTGTCTTTTAAATGTAGGCTTTTTGTTTTACGCAATTAAGCAATTGCCTTTATCCGAAAAAAGTATTCAATTTATTTTATTGATTGGTGTTTTTGAACTCATCACATCCGTGCATTCGGTTCAGTTCAATCCCATGCTTTGTGGCATGATCCTGTTAAGTTTTACTGGCATCGAAAAAGAAAAAATTTGGCTTGGAACTTTCTTTATTGTTGTAGGAACACTGATAAAAATATATAGTATAGTTGGATTGTTATTTTTTTTATTTACGCCTCACAAGAAAAAATTTATTTATACCGGGATTGTATGGTTAGCTGTTCTTATTTGTTTACCCATGCTAATCTCTTCTCCTCAATTTATTATTGATTCCTACATCGATTGGTACGAAGTATTAATTGAAAAAAATGGGCAAAATATTGAGTCTAGTATGTTTGCTGGCATGCAAGACATATCTGTAATGGGTATGATTCGTAGAATATTTGGTTATTTTACAATGCCTAATATTTATGTAACCCTCCCGGCTGGTATTTTGATGTTACTTCCCATATTTAGATTTCAATTATGGAGTGATCTAACATACCGGTTACATTACTTGGCATTATTGCTTATAGGTCTTGTAATATTTAGTTCTTCGGCAGAGTCGCCAACATTTGTAATTGCTGTTGTAGGCTATTTAATATGGCATATACAGCAGCCTAGTAAAAATACATTACCGTATAAAATTTTACTGGTGCTAATATTGCTGCTTACCATTTTTTCGCCTACCGATTTGTTTCCAAGATTTATTAGAGAGCAGTATATACTCCGTTATTCTTTAAAGGCACTACCATGTTTTGTAGCTTGGCTTGCTGTTGTTTACACACTTTTATTTAGTCAGTTCAAAAACAAATTGGCATGAATAAATTAGTTGAAATAGTAATTCCTGCACATAACGAAGAGTTTAATATTCCTGTGATTTATAGTGCGATAAATAAGGCCTTAGCTGAAACAAACTATAATTTCAAGGTTTTGTTTGTTGACGATGGTAGTACCGATGGTACGCTACATGCTATTCAAGATTTATCCAATCATCATGACAACGTATTTTATATTTCATTGTCACGAAATTTTGGACATCAAAATGCTTTAAAAGCTGGGCTAGACGCATCTTCGGCAGGTATTGTGATTATGATGGATGCCGATATGCAACATCCGCCATCTTTAATTCCTTCATTGTTAAAAGCACATGAAGAGGGGTTTGATGTTGTATATACTGTAAGAAAAGACAACGAGCATATTTCATTTGTAAAAAAACATACGGCTGGTTTATTTTATAAATTAATGAATTATTTGTCTGAAATTGAAATTGAACCTGGTTCTGCAGATTTTAGACTGATGAATAGAAAAACCCTTGATGCATTACTTTTAATGCCTGATCAAGAAATATTTTATAGAGGGCTCGTTAAATGGATTGGTTTTAAGCAAACAAAAATAGAATACGAGCCACAAGCAAGACATACTGGCGTAACAAAATATTCTACTAAAAAAATGTTGAAATTTGCCATTACTGGTATTGCAACGTTTAGTAATAAGCCGCTTTATTTTGCAGCTTATATGGGTTTTACTTTTGCTATTTTATCGGTTCTTTACATACCTTATATTATTTATGCATTTTATAGTGGTACAGAAGTCCATGGCTGGGCTTCTATTGTTGCCACACTTGCCTTTTTTGGTGGTATTATACTGATGATGCTTGGTATTGTTGGTATATATTTGGGTAAGCTTTTTGAGCAAAGTAAAAACCGTCCTCAATATTTAGTGAAAGCATCCAAATTATGACACCTCAAATTTTAATTAGTTTTGATGTAGAAGAATTTGATATGCCGCTCGAGTATGGCTTTAATTTACAACGAGACAAGCAATTGGAAATAGGATTCCTTGGTCTTGAGGCCATTACCCCGCTTTTAAATCAATCAGATTTTCGGGCTACACTTTTTACGACAGCTAATTTTGCGGATCATTTTTCTTCATCCATAAAGCATTTATCAGATAACCACGAAATAGCCTCACATACCTATTATCATAGTTTTTTTGAAATTGAACATTTGCAAAGTTCAAGATTGAGGCTTGCGCAAATTACAGGTAAGCCAGTAACGGGGCTTCGAATGCCGCGTATGAAGCAAGTGCCAATGGATGCCATAAAAAGTGCAGGGTATGTATACGATGCGTCTATGAATCCTACTTGGCTTCCTGGCAGGTATAATCATTTAGGTAAACCTAGAACTTGTTTTGTTGACGAAGGAATGTTTCGAATTCCTGCATCTGTTTCTTGGAGCTTGCGACTACCGCTTTTTTGGTTGAGTTTTAAAAACTTTCCATACACTTATTATTTGCAATTGTGTAAGAAGGCATTAGAAAAGGATGGGTACCTTAGTTTGTACTTTCACCCTTGGGAGTTTGTGGATGTAACGGGGTACGGCCTGCCATCTTATACCACAAGGTATGCGGGTAAGCAACTATTAGATAGATTATATCAGTTGCTACAAGATTTGCAACCCTATGGCCAATTTACGACCATGCAACAATTTGCAAGTGATCATAGGCTTTAATACTTGGGGTTACATTTTACCAAACCATTTGTACCTGTTTTTTGCAATCCACCGGTATATAGCATCTCTCCATTTTTTTGGCACTATAATGCCAGCAACCAATAATTTGTAGGGAAATGATAAGTGTTGTGCTATTTGTAAAATAGCGTCAGATTCTATAAATACTTTATCATTTACAAACAATATAATTGAATTGACATCTTGTAAATAAGGGTGTACTGCTAAAATTTCCTGTCCCTGGGTGCTTTGTAAAGTAATTTGTTTTATTTTTTGCTGCGGGTCTCCCTTTGTAACAAATTTGATACTACTATTGCATAATTTGCATCCACTATCAAAAAGTAGTACTATTTTTTCCATTGCCAAAAGTAAGTTACAATGTTTACAGATCCTCAAATAATTATTAATAACGATGGTGAGGCGGTGTATTATCCTTTGGTATTTAATGCGGTTGAGGCTGAAAAATTGTTAACGGAGTTATTGCAAAATATTGAGTGGCAACATGATGAGGTGATTATGTTTGGTAAACAAATTACAACCAAACGAAAAGTAGCCTGGTATGCTGGCGAGGGAATCAGTTATACCTATGCGGGTAAACGAAAAGACCCTTTGCCATGGTCGCCACTTTTATTGTCCATTAAAGAGATCGTAGAAAAGCAAACCGGGGCAACCTACAATGCTTGTTTGTTAAACCTATACCATGCAGGTGACGAGGGGATGTCTTGGCACCGCGATAATGAAAAAGAAATTGTGTTGGAAAGTTCCATTGCCTCTGTAAGTTTTGGAGCAGCCCGAAAATTTGCATTTAAACATGCTTCAACAGCTCAAAAAATAGAACTCACGTTAGATGCTGGCTCTGTGCTTGATATGCGTGGCTCTATTCAGCAACACTGGTACCATGCATTGCCACCTTCTAAAAAAGTGAAAGGGGTACGGGTAAATTTGACCTTTAGATTGTTAATAAAATAGCAGCATTTTGCGCTTCTTTGTTTGGGCTTAGTATTATATTTAAAATATCAATACAAGCCATTATGAAAAAATTATGTAGCCTTTTCTTGTTCGTTGCTTTTGCACTTAGTGGTGTAGCGCAAACATCCATGTCCAAAGACGCCCGCATGCAGTGGTGGCGTGATGCTAGATTTGGCATGTTTATTCACTGGGGCATTTATGCAGTTCCTGCCGGGGAGTATAAAGGCGATAAAAATCATGCCGAGTGGATTATGAATACTGCAAAAATTCCTATTCCAGAATATGAAAAATACGCAGCATCATTTAATCCAACTTCGTTTAATGCAGACAGTTGGGTGGCTATGGCCAAAGATGCTGGTATGAAATACATTGTCATCACTTCTAAGCACCATGATGGATTTTGTTTATGGGATAGTAAAGTATCTGATTATGATGTAATGGATAAAACGCCGTTTAAGCGTGACATCATGAAAGAATTAAGTGAGGCTTGTAAAAAGCATGGCGTTGTTTTTTGTATGTACCATTCTATTATGGATTGGCACCATCCGCTCGAAAATAAAAATGACATTAACAGGTATAATGAGGAGTATTTGCGTCCTTGTTTACAAGAATTGGTAACTAAGTATGACCCAGGTGTACTTTGGTTTGATGGTGAGTGGGTAGACGAGTGGACAAAACCAAAAGGCGATTCTTTATATAATTGGCTATTAACCCTAAAACCTAATTTAATTATCAATAACCGTGTAAGTAAGGGCCGTAACGGTATGCAGGGTATGAACAAAGATGATGCAGCTGGTGATTTTGGAACCCCAGAACAAGAAATTTTAACCGAAAAAACCACCGAAGACTGGGAGAGTTGTATGACCATGAATGATCATTGGGGCTTTAATAAAAACGATAATAATTTTAAAACGAGTAATCAACTCATTTGGAATTTAGTAGACATTGCTTCTAAGGGGGGTAATTATTTATTAAATATTGGACCAACTGCTGCTGGCTTATTTCCAGATTCAAGTGTACTTCGTTTAAAAGAAATAGGGGAATGGATGCGCATTAATGGCGCAGCTGTTTACGGTGCTAAAACCTGGGATAGTTTTGGTGAAGGCACTAATATCAGGTATGCAACAAGCAAAGAAGGTAAGCTATTTGTTTACTTGAATGGATGGCCCAAAGCAAGCGTTACACTTAAAAAAATAAAGCCAACTCCTGGAACTAAAATAATGCTTAATGGATTTGATGCACCACTTGAATGGCGTCAAACAGAAGAAGGATTGGTTATTTTCTTTCCTGCGGCGCCTACACGCAATCCAGGAGGCGCAGGTGTGTATGTACTTAATTTAGAAGGTTCAGCGCAGTCGCTAGCGACTGCGCCACAAATAGGCAACCCCGATGAAGCTAAACTAAAATCTAAGGTCGTTTCAGGTGTGTCTGAGCGTATTGCCATTACTAGTGAAGAAAATGGCGCAACCATTCGCTTTACAACGGATGGCACGGAGCCTAATTTGGGATCGGCAGTATATGCTTCTCCTATTTTAGTAACCAAAAGCGGCCTATTAAAAGCCGTAAGTTATGTGCCTGGCAAAATGCCAAGCGAAACTTCGGAACTTACCATTGTTAAAGGGAAACATGCGCTAACGCTTGCCCCAAATTATGCCAATCAGTACAGTGCAATGGGGCCGGTAAGTTTAGTGGATGGTATCAAGGGTAACGCAAAAGATTTTCATAAAAACTGGTTAGGTTTTGAACAAAAAAATTTAGAAGCAATTATTGATTTAGGCGCAATTAAACCAGTTAAAAACATAACAGGTTCTTTTTTAAAAAGACACAGTGAATGGATTTTTTTACCAAAACAATTTAGTGTGTACACGTCGGTGGATGGCATAAAATATCAGTTACTAACTACACAAAAAGTGGTAGCGCCAAAAAGTGCTGAGGCTGCTGCTGTTGTAAAAATTAATGCTTTAAAAAATGCGAAGGCCCGTTTTGTAAAAGTAGTTGCAACAAATACGGGCGTATGCCCTAGTTGGCACGCTGGTAATGGCGGAAAGGCTTGGTTGTTTTGTGATGAAATTACAGTTCAATAAAGTCATTGCTTATATGCGTGTAAATATTTTATGTATTGTCCTGTTATTTTCTGGTGTTGTTTCGGCTCAAATTGCTAAGCAAAGCACCTATACTAATCCGGTGTTGCCGCTCGATTATTCAGATCCGGATGCCATTAGAGTAGGAGATGCCTATTATATGACAGCCTCTAGTTTTAATCATGTACCTGGGCTCCCTATTTTAAAATCTTACGATTTAGTGCATTGGCAATTGATTGGGCATGCACTTTCTGTTTTAACACCGCAAGATCATTTTAATACGGTGCGTCATGGCGGTGGTGTGTGGGCGCCTAGTATTAGGTATCATAACAATCAATTTTATATTTTTTATCCCGATCCTGATTTTGGAATTTATGTGGTGACATCAAAAAATATTGAGGGGCCATGGAGTGCTCCCGTTTTGGTAGAAGCCGGTAAAGGGCTTATTGATCCCTGTCCACTTTGGGATACCGATGGCAAAAATTATTTAGTGCACGCTTATGCAGGAAGTAGAGCGGGTATTAAAAGTATTTTAGTAATTAAAGAATTAGATAAAACGGCTACCAAGGTTATAGGCAAGCCAACTTTAATTTATGATGGTCATGAAATAGATCCAACTATTGAGGGCCCTAAGTTTTATAAGCGGAATGGTTGGTATTATATTTTTGCGCCAGCAGGTGGTGTTGCAACAGGATGGCAAACGGTGCTAAGGTCTAAAAATGTATATGGTCCTTATGAAAGACGTGTTGTTATGGAGCAGGGCTCCACTACTGTAAATGGCCCGCACCAAGGGGCTTGGGTTGAAACGCCCAATGGCGAAAGTTGGTTTTTGCATTTTCAAGATAAAGAAGCCTATGGTAGAATTGTGCATTTACAACCCATGGTTTGGAAAAATGATTGGCCTATTATTGGTGTACATACCTCTGCTGAAACATTAGGTAATCCCGTAACAACGCATGAAATTCCGGGAGGCGTAAAAGCGCAATTAGCCCAAGCTGTTCATCCAAACTTACAATGGCAGTGGCAGGCTAATCCTATGACACATTGGAAAATGAATTTAAATGGGGTAGACCGTTTTTATGCGGTTACAAATCAAGATAGTACACAAAATTTATGGAACGCACCTAATTTGTACATGCAAAAAATTCCGGCAGATAGTTTTGTGTTTACGGTGCAATTAAATTTTAAGCCCAACCAGGTTGGAGAAAAAACAGGACTTATTTTATTTGGGCTAGACTATGCGTATTTGGGTCTAGAAAAAACGGCAAAAGGCAATCAATTAATTTTTGTGCGTTGTTTAGGTGCCGAAAAAAATGGTAAAGAACAAAAACAAATTATAGCTGAGCGTGTAAGTGGGAGCGTTTATTTCAACTTGACAGTTAAAGCAGGCGCTATTGCTGGTTTTGGATATAGTACCGATGGCAAATCATTTATAACTGCTGGTGAAAAATTTGTAGCTAAGCCTGGCAAATGGGTAGGTGCAAAAATGGGAATTTTTTGTTCGGGAGATCGACCCACTAACGACGCTGGTTTTGTAGAAAAGTTATCTTCAAGTGTAAATTAAAGCTTATGAAAAATACAATCTTTTTTTTATTATTGTTAGCGTGCATTACTTTACAAGCTCAAACCAAAAGTTATAACAACGAAACCATTAGTTGGAATCATTCGTGGATTGTAAAAAGTACGCCTGAACAAAATTTACCCAATGTGCTTTTAATTGGAGATTCTCATGTTGAGCGTTACTATCCGGTGGTAACTAATTTACTAAAAGACAAAGCAGTTGTCAGTAAAATTACTACTTCATTAAGTATGGGGGATCCTACTTTTATTCCGCAACTTACTGGTTTATTGGCGGGACACAAATTTGATTATATCTTTTTTAATAATGGTCTTCATGGCGTTTTATTTACCCCTAGCGAGTATGCCGCAGATATTTCAAAAGTATACAAGCTCCTTACTAAAAACAATCCAGTCGTTAAAATTGTATGGGCCAATACCACAGCTAGGCGCATGCCCAATAAGCTAGATACTTTTGATGCCTACCACGCAGATGTCATTGAAAGAAACATGTATGTGGGTGAGTTTTGTAATAAAAAAGGCATTACAGTGCTTGATTTTTTTGGATTGACTGTTAACGACAAGAGCCTTTTTACCGGGGACGGTATTCACGTCAATGAACTTGGTGTTGCAGCGCAGGCTAAATTGATAGCTGAAGTGGTACGTTAATGCTATTAACATTTTCTTTTCAAATTTCCATTAAACCCTTTGTTGTGCAAAAGGTCTATTGCTATTAAACGCACAACTATGAAAAAGTCATTCTTAATTCTGCTACTCTTTGTAGCAATTAGTTCTCAGGCACAGCATATTCGTTTCCAATTGAATTTTCCAGTAGGCATATATAGTAGGCCGCAGGTTAGGGCGCCATATGCAAATGCAATTTGGGTTGGTCCAGAGTGGATATGGGCTAATAACGGTTATCAGCCAAGATCAGGATACTGGGCTAAGCCACCACGCAGGGGTGCAAAATGGATGCCTGGTTATTGGAAACCCACTCGTAGAGGGCATATTTGGATACAAGGAAGATGGTTTTTTTAATTGGGAAGCATATTATAAATTGCACCCATGTATGCAACTTTTGCTTTTGCCATAACAATGCTTGGGGTGTTTTCTATTTTTGAAAACATAAAAGGGAATCAAAAATTTAGTGTGCTCAAGTATTACATGTTGTTAACAATTATTTGTTTTACAACGTCTAGTTTTTTTGATTTTTTAAATTTTTCGGGTTATTCTATTCCTTATTATATAGAAATTTCAAGAATTATAGGGGCTATTTTGGTGCTTAATATGCTGTTTCTTATTGCGCAAAAGCTAGCCCTTAAACCCAGTACTGTTTCTACATTCAAGAAAAAGATTTTTGTAAAATTTAAGCTAGAATCTGATGTAGACTTGTATAAAATTTTAAAGGGCTTATAGTTTTGAGTTCAACCAAACTGCAAATTTGTTGTTATAGCCAGCAATGGACCTGATAAAAATCGATAGAATCATAGAAATGGCCTGGGAAGACCGTACCCCTTTTGAGGCTATTCACTTTCAATTTGGCGTTTCGGAGGCCCAGGTTATTGAACTCATGCGCCGGAATCTTAAGCGGAGTAGTTTTAATTTGTGGCGAAAGCGCGTTAATAGCGGGGTGAGTCAAAAGCACCTCGTAAAAAGGAGTGCGGCTATTAGCAGGTTTAAATGCACCAGACAGCGGGCCATTACCCATAATAAAATTAGTAAACGCTAATT
>JBMSJE010000029.1:0-19726 GCA_049418605.1 Sediminibacterium sp.
CATAGAATTACAATTTCAATTTGAATAAATACTAATTAGTGATTAAAAATGTTTGAGTTTTTTGTTTTCGATTTGATTGAATAGATATGTGATAAACACCCGGAGGGAGTCCTTTCTTATTGATTATCAACTGTTGTTGCCCTTTATTCTGCCATCCATTAAATAGGCTATCCACTACAACACCGGTCTGACTTAAAAGTTTAACAGACACCTTACCTGATTCAGGCAATTGATACTTCACAATCGCTGCTTGTGATAACGGATTAGGGGATATACTTATTGTTGTGTTTAAGATGGGTAAGCTATTATTAGGAAGCGAAGTTATAACGGCATTATTTAAGTTTTTGTTAGCATACACAAAATATTCCCCTGGCTGTAAGGAAATACTTGCAGAGCCACCAGAAACTAGCTGGTACTTGTTAGAATACAAACTATACCAAAAACCATCTGTTGGGAAGCTAACGGTAGCTGTTTGTGGTGTAACATCAAAATTACCAACAACCACTAATTTAATAGAGTCACCATTAAGTTGCATTGACTTCAAAGCACCTGTGGTGTTAATGGTGTATTTATTAGAACCAAAATCGTTTGTATAAGCAGGGGTTGCGCGTAATTTTAAAAATTTTGCATAGGCATCATACAGGCCTTTGCGATTGGCGTCTTGTAAATAGTCCCATTTGATTGGCTTTTCTGCCAAACGGCAATTGTTGGCATCTACCGTTAAGTTGGTACAAGTATTGATACTAAAATCATAACCAAGTTCACCAAACTGCCACATTAATTTAGGCCCCGGTGTAAGCGCCCAAAAAGCAGCCGCCATTTCATTTCTTTTTAAACCCGTTGCCGGCGTTTTTGTAGTATAACTACCAGAACCATTTCCAAAGTTTACATTTTTATATTGAAGTCTTTCCTCGTCATGACTTTCCATATAAGTGACCAAATGCTGCTGTGCAAAATTTCTTGCATTCGAAAAACTAGTACCAAAATTTGAGGTAGAGGTATAACCCATGGTTGCTTCTGCAAAACTATAATTTGCATTACCCCATAATAGCATCCCGTAGTCAGCTAATTCTTTTTCTTCAGAATTATCGGCAAAATGTTCCAGCATACAATAGCTACCAGCACTGGTCGCTTGCATGGTATCATAAATTGCTTTCCATATTTTAATGCGGGATGCGTCATAATTACCCCATGCACCAACATTGGTTGGATTGTTTACCTGCGTAAATCCTTTTGACAGATCCCATCTATACCCATCAATATGAAATTCTTGAAGCCAATATTTTGTAACCCTGTTTACAAGTTCTTTGGTTGCTATCGATTCATGGTTAAAATCATTACCAACATTAAATGGGTGTTTGGCATCCGGGTTTAACCAAGGATTGTTTGCAGCAGGCTTGTTATTGGTGCCATCCCAATACATTTTAGCAAGTGGCGAAGAACCAAATACATGGTTGAGCACCATGTCCATAATTACAGCAATACCGTGTTGATGCGCGGCATCAATAAATGATTTGATAGCCTCGGGTGTACCATAGTATTTATCGGTAGCAAAAAAGAAATTAGGATTGTAGCCCCAACTGCTATTGCCTTCAAATTCAGAAAATGGCATTAATTCTATTGCATTGATGCCTAACTTTTTCAAATACGGCAATGTATCTTTTAGTGTTTGGAAATCATGCTTGGCCACAAAGTCACGAAGCAAAAGTTCATACACTACTAAGTTCTTTTTATTGGGGCGTACAAAGTTTGCATCGTTCCATTTATATTTTGCCTGAGCAGTTTGCAAGACACTCACAATTTCTGTGGTTTTACCTGTTGGGTAAGGTTTTAAATTAGGGTACGTTGCAGCAGCAATAAATGGGTCATTCCAAGGATCTAACACCTTATTTGTATTGTAATCTGCTACTTTTAATGCACCGTCAATAATATATTGATACGCATATTCGACGCCAGGGGTTAAGCCTGTTAATCGAACCCAAAAACGCAAACTATCAGGCGTCATTTTCATAACATGCGAAAGTCCGGGTGTCCAATTATTAAAATCACCAGTTACGGTGATAGAAGATTTTTTAGGCGCATACAAAACAAGTGTTACTGATGTATCACCTGGTTCATAATTAATACCATCTTTAACACCAGCAGGAAGTCCAACAAGGTTAGTAGCACCTGTCACTAAAAATGAAATTGAATCTTTACTTGTTACAGAGCCACTCACACCTTGCAGCAGCACTTTTTGAGTGCCCACTTTTTGTACAATAAATTTATGTGCAATGCTTGTTCCTGTGGTTGAAGTAATGAGTGAGTCATTTACAAAAAGGGATAATGCAGAAGAAGCGTTTGCAACACCTGCAATTGAAATGGTATCGCCCACAGCCTTTGCAATAGGCTCTAACACAGGCACAAACGTAGGTTGTATTAGTGGCGAATCAATACGAACAGCTAAATTATTTTCATACACCGGAATGTACATATCAGAAGCATCTGCGTTGCGCAGCACTTGTGATCCCGTAGCGTCTCTAAATAAAATAGCTATTTTTTGAATAGTTTCTGAGGCACTTGTCATACCAAAAAAATTACGAAGACCGCCAGTAATTGTAAAAGACCAAACATTATTAGCAAGCTTGGTACATTTTACTTTATTATCTGCCACGCCCCAACTTACTGGAACATATTTCCAGTTGCTGCTTGATGTACTCAGTGAAGTAATTGCACCGATATGCACAAAGATGTCACCAGTAGCATTTATGATACCTTTGTTTCCTTTTGTAGCATCCGCAAAAATGGTGATTGAATTTGTTGTCTCAGTAATAAACGCGGGGGTTGTACGCAGCAATTGTGCATGTGCCGACGCAGCGGCTATCAAACAGCATAGCAGTACAAAAATTTTCATAAACAAGCGTTAGTTTGGCATCGCCTACCAAATGTGTAATAATTACACGAAGTAAATTTAACTCATTTTCGTTTATGTAGATTATACACTATATGTTATTTATTTTTTTGTAATATGTTTTTGTTTGATTTTTAATAGAAAAATTTATTTTAATACATAAAAAATGCCGGATAATTATCCGGCATTAACCAAAAACAGACCTAAACAAAATTGGGGGACTATAATCTATTTAAATACTTTCACCCAGTCTACCTTCATTTGTGCGGGGAAAATGGCATCGTCTATTCCAAACTTGCCGCCTAAATTACCACCCACGGCAATATTTAAAATCAAATGAAAGGTTTGATCAAATGGCCAAGCACCTGAACCAGTATGCTCGTTTTTGAAACTGTTGTATAATTTGTTGTCGATATAAAAATCAATTTTTTCGGGCGTCCACTCAATTTCATAATCATGAAACTGTGTAGACAAATTTGGAACAATTAATGATGCTGTACGTTGTGTTCCAATCATGCCGTTGTAACGCTCGGTGTGCACACTTCCAAATGCAGAGTCGGGTGCAAAACCTACAGCTTCTAAAATATCTACCTCTCCACTTTTTGGCCATTCGCCATACACTTTATGGGTTGGTAATATCCATCCAGCAGGCCACAACCCTTTACCAGTAGGTATTTGAGCCCTTATTACAAGTCGGCCATATTTCCAATCGCCCTTGTTTTTTGTAACGAGTCTTGCAGAAGTATAATTTGAACCTTCAAATTTTTCTTTGCGTGCTTCTATAATTAAATACCCATTTTCTACACGTGCATTTTCTTTGCGCGCTCCTGTATAATATTGAGCCTCATTATTACCCCAACCACAAATTCTAGGACATCCTGTCCCAATATCATAACCCCATTTTGCAGAATCCGGTAAACCGTTTACCGAAAAATTATCTTGCCACACTAATTTGGTATAGGTTCTTTTTTGAGCTTGAATAACGATAGCTACAACTGAAAAAAACAAAACCAAACCGATATTTCGAAACGTACGCATAAATTAATTGTATTAAAGTTCTACTGATACACCCGCACATAATCCACCTCATAAGTAGCAGTGGTAAAGCCTGAATCAATAGGCCCACCAAATGTTCCACCCATGGCTAAATTTAAGAGCACAAAAAAGTTTTGATTGAAAGGCAACGTATTATTGTTAGCAAAAGTGAAATAAAGCGCACCATCAATGTAAAATTTGATAGAAACGGCTGTCCATTCACAAGCATACAAATGAAACTCACTGTTGGCACCCGTAATGACTTTGGTTCCACCTACTGCATTACCACCAAAATTACCCGGATAATGCAAGGTTCCGTATATTTTATTGACGTCACTACCCTTGTGCTCAACGATATCAATTTCACCACAATTTGGCCAGTTTACGGTATTAATATTTGACCCTAGCATCCATGCAGCAGGCCAGGTTCCAATACCCACCGGCATTTTTGCGCGCACTTCAATTTTTCCGTACTTAAATGAAAATTTATCTTTTGTCAGAAGCCTAGCAGAAGTGTAAGCACTTCCACTATAATTTTCTTTTTTAGCAATAATTTTTAAAGTGCCATTGGATACAATGGCATTATCGGTTCTGTTGGTATAATACTGCAACTCTTGGTTACCCCATCCACCAGCACCAAGATCATAATTCCATTTTGCAGGATTAGGAGCACCTGGCGCATCAAATTCATCAGACCAAATTAAAGACTGTGCCACTGTTACAGAAACATCAACTGATTTAGATATCGTTTGCCCCGTAGTATTTTTTGCAATAACGTTTACAGTGTAATTACCAGATGCCGGATATTTATACATAACGGTTCCGGTAGGTACTGTTTGAAAAATACCGTTTCCAAAATCATACTCATACGTAGTTGCATTTGAAGCTGACGCCACAAAATTTACATTCCCACTATTGTCAGTACTAACAGTAGCTGTTACTGTTAAATTGGTAGGCGCAGGATTTAGAACAGGTGCACCACCCTTTGAGCAGGCCCAAAAAGATGATGCACTTGTAAACAAAATCAACATCAAATAATTTAAACGCACTATCTAATAATTACTTTGCCTTTAATTTTTGATACCATGAGTTACCATCGGCACCAATATTTCTTAAATGAATACTTGTCGCTGTTGCACTCAAGATTTCATACGTTGTACCGCCAGTTCCAAAGTTGATGATACCATTTCCTGGAACCATAAATTGAATTCTAGTAGATACCGCTGGTGTAGACGCAGAAGTCGCATCCATAAATGCTAATTTTTTAGCCCCAGTCGTAACAATGTTAAAACATGCATCACCACCGCTAAATCCGTAAAATGAACTAGACGCACCAATAGAAAATGACTGACCCTTATTATCAATAGTCATTGAAATATTGTTAAGGGCATCTTTAGAAAAGGTAATTTCATCATCATATGCACAAGCTTCTCTGGAATTAGGCGTAGCCGCATACCAGATAGGACCAAAGGCATCCGAAGGACCTACACCAAAATGTCCTGGCGCTTCTTTATCTGTAATCCAAGTACGTGATCCCGTTCCTGTAAGTGCATCTAAGATTGCCTGAGGAATAGTGAAGGCAACAAATACAGTTACTTTTTTACTAATCACAGAAACAGCACCACCCGTACCAACGGCGCGCACAGTAACGATATAATCATTAACACCAGGTGTAGCATATTTGTAAGTAATAGTTCCAGAAGGAATCACTTGTGTTTTGCCATCACCAAAATCAATATTGTATGTTAAAGCATCTGTTGCTTTTGCAGTAATCGTTACAGATCCTGTACCATTACCATTAGGATTTGTAGCATCTACACCCACTACTGCTGTAGTAAGTGTTAAACCTGTTGGCGTTTTAATATTACCAAAACTATATTCAGTTTTTTTACAAGCAACAAAACCAATAGTTGTGATAAACAAAACCGCAACAATATATTTTAAATTATTTTTCATAATTGTAGGTTTTATCAAATTAATTTAAGGTGATATCATCAAATAAGAACGTAAAGTTTGCAGAGCCATCACCCACCGTTCCTAAATCAAAAATCAATACGATTTTTTGATAGGTTCTAGCAGTATTGATTGCACTATAATCAAACGTTAATGTTTCCCAAGCTCCAGCAACTGTGGTTGCTACTTCTTTTTCAAAAGCAATGCCACCATCATTTTGGTTTTCAACTTTTAATAAAAGTTTAGCGCCAACTCTTGGAGAAAACACTTTTACTTTAAACGTTTTCTTAGTTGAAAAATCAATTGGAGCTGCTAAACCAATCCAGCTTCCACCCCAAATTTGACCTGCATTTTTAACCATCTTACCTACTTTCGCACTTGTGTTACTTCCGCCAGATTGCGGATTGTTAACAACCGTTGCAACACCACCATCAAAATTATTGAAAGTGTAGGTAAGTGAACTAGATTCAAATGTTAATGGAAGACCTAATGTTTCTACGTAGTTAGTTGCTAATTTTTTAACATCATCCCAATAAAACACTTTACCGTTTCCGCTATTTCCAAAATCAAAGAATATTGAAGCCATGTCGTATGTATATGCGGCATTAAATACAGCAGTACCAGGCGCTTGATTATTAAAATCAAAAATTAAAGTTTCCCACTCACCTGCTGTCGTAGTTGTTGCAAAAGTTTCTACAGAACGTTGATTATTTGTGTGGTCTTCTACTTTTAATAAAACCTTGATACCAGCAGCTGGAGAATATACCCTTACGCTCATTTGAGAAGCAGCAGCTGTTAAAGGAATGGCAGTTGCAAAACCAGTGCTAGTACCAATGGTAGTTCCAGCCCAAGTTTCAGCACCATTTAGCTTGGTTGTCTTTTTAACATTATTACTTGCGTTGGTTGGATCAACTGCATCAACAGTTTGGTTATTACCAAAATCAGTTACCGTATAGTTAACACCAGCTACATCAAATGTAACAGGTAAATCTATTTTAGAATTAGGCATGGCATCTGTTAACCTAATATCATCCATGTAAAAAGTAAAATTTGCAGATCCGTCACCAGGGGTGCCATTATCAAAAATTACAACGATGTTATGATACTGATTAGAAGTATTAATAGTTCTATAATCGAAAGCTAAATCTTCCCATGCATTGGCAACTGTTGTAAGCACCTCTTTTTCAAATGCAATTGATCCGTTACCTGCGTTTTCTACCTTAAGAAGCACTTTCGCGCCAACTCTTGGTGAAAACACTTTCATGCGAAACACTTTGTTAGCAGAAAAATCGATAGGGCCTCCAAGACCAATCCAACTTCCACCCCAAGGGTCTCCTGCATTTTTTACCATTTTAGCAACCCTAGCAGAAGTATTTATGCCGTTAGATTGTGGGTTTGCAACAACTGTTACATTACCACCGCTAAAATCATTCCATGCATAGTTGATAGAAGTAGATTCAAAAGTTACAGGAAGTACAACAGGATCTACAATCGTAATTACTTTTGTAGATGTCGTTGTAGCAGCGCCACCACTTAATGCTACCACTCTTACCGTGTAAGAACCTGTTTTAGCATAGGTTTTAGAAATTGTTTGTCCTTCTAAAAAATTAGTTGGCACTTCATTCGCTACATCTCCAAAATAAACCTGGAAGAAAGTTTCATACAATGCTTTTGCTGAAACATTTACTTTGTATTTGTTAGCAGGATCGATAACTGCTGTTACTTCTAAATTTTCAGGTGCTCTAAAAGTTACCGTTAACTTTTGAGTTACCGTTGTAGAAACACCAGCAACGTTTGTACCTGTAATTTTTACATCGTATACACCTTCTGGATATACTTTTGAAGTACTGCCACCTGGTAACACCTTAACAGGACCAGCAGTTCCATGTCCATATGCAATTTCAAAACTTGCCACACCTTCACCATTAGGGGTGATGGTTACAAGCCCTGTATTATCTTGGGTAATGGTAAACATAGCACCCAACTTTGCAGATGTTGCAGTCGTTTGCACGAAAGAAACATCATCATTGATTTCTTTTTTACATCCTGAGAATGTAGCAATGAGTATCAAGCAACTCAATATGTATTTTAATGTTTTCATACTATTTAATTCAATAGATTATACAATGAGATTAATATCCAGCATTTTGCGTTAAACCAGAAATATCAACCTCTTGTTGAGGTATTGGGAACACTTCATGTTTACCAACTTTAAAGCCAGTGATTTTTGAAGCCGCTTGTCCAGTTCTTACCAGGTCAAAGAAACGATCTCCTTCCATGGCAAGTTCTAGTCGACGCTCATCCCAAATGGCTTGACGAAGCGCAGTTCCGGTTGCAGTAATGTTATTAGATGCATTACCAAATGCTCTTTGTCTAACCTGATTTAAATAACCTTGTGCTTTTGCATCATTTGGTGCAGTAGCTCTATTAAATGCTTCGGCAGCCATTAATAAAACATCCGCGTAACGAATGATTCTAAAGTTATTGAGGTAGTTTAATTCTACTTGACCAGACGTTTCTCCTTTACGTGGTAAATACTTTTGATTGTATAAACCTGTATTTTTAAATGGCGCTACTTGATACGTTATATTAAATGAAGGATTTGCAGCTTTGTACGCTTCAATATCTAATACTGTTACAGTTTTACGCTTATCACCTGCTGTGTATGCAGCTGCTAAATTTTGGGTAGGTAAATTGGTACTCCAACCTGCGGCATATGGCATTTGAGCAGAGCCATTTAAGCCTCTAATACCGCACTGCTGGATGGCATAGTTACCTTGACCACGAGTTGCACCACCCCAGTTATAGTAAGGAGATACATTTGAATATTGAATTTCAAAAACAGATTCAGGTCCGTTTTCTCCACTTGCTAAATACATAGATCCAAAATCAGAAACAAGTATAAATGCATTTGCACTGATTACAGCATCAAGCGTAGTAGCAGCTAAATCAAATTTATTTTGATAGAGGTATACTTTACCAAGTAATGCTTGTGCAGCATACTTTGTAATTCTACCCTTTTGAACTTGCACCGCTGGAAGCGCTGTTATAGCAGCTGTTAAATCTGCTTCAATTTGCTTGTATACATCCGCCTTGGGTGAACGCTTTAAGGTTTTTGATTGCGCAAGACTTAAACGCTTGTCTGTAAATAGAGGCACATCACCAAACATACGTACGAGTGTAAAGTAGTAGTAGGCACGTAAAAAATGTACTTCACCATACAAAGCTTCTTTACCAGCAAACTCAATTTTTTCACCGGCTAAATTAGCCACTTTGTATTGCGCCATATAATTGGCACGATTTATACCTTCATAAGCCGATACCCAAATTTCTTGAAGGGTTCCGTTTACTGGTGTATGCGTATAATCGTCAATTTGTTGTAACGACAACACGTCAGAAGCATTTTCTCCACCAGACACTGCATTATCAGATGCAATATCACCAATAGGTACTACTTGGTTGATCCATTGTAGTGGCGTGTAAACACTAACCAACATATTTCTGTAATCAGATGCAGACTTTAAATAATCCTGCTCTGTGATAACAAAGTCTTCGTGGGGATTGTAATCGACCCACTTTGTACAAGATATAAGCGTGGTAATAACTAAAACCAGGCCTACTATTTTTATTGAATTGATCTTCATAATTGTATATTTAAGTAGTGAAGATTATAGTTTAATATCAAAGCCAAATGCAAATGTTCTGGCTTGAGGATATGCACCACGATCGATACCTGTATCTAAAATGCCACCCGCAATTTCAGGATCAAATCCAGTATACTTTGTAAATACAAAAGCATTTTTTACTTGAGCATATACGCGAATACTGTTGAACCATTTTTTAGATGCTGGTGTATTAAAGGTGTAACCGAGTTGAATGTTCTTGATTTTTAAGAAAGAACCATCCTCTACATATCTGTCTGATACTCGAATATTACTATTTGCATCTACAAAAGAATATCTTGGTAAACGAGCATCGTTTGTAGTACCCTCACCAGTCCAACGACCAAGTACAGAACGGTCTTTGTTAGAAAAGTTAGCATTACGCTCGTAAGCTCTATAAATATCGTTACCCACAGAAGCATATAAGAATGTATTGAAATCAAAATTCTTGTAGCTCAAATTAAAGCTCCAACCCATCGTAAACTTAGGGAATGGATTACCAATATTTGTTTGGTCTGATGCATTGATAACGCCATCACCATTCATATCTACGTATTTAATGTCACCTGGTTGTGCACCTGCTTGTTTAGGTGATGCGGCAATCTCAGCAGCATTTTGGAAAAGACCTGCTGTTTTGTAGCCATAGAAATAACCAGGTGCAAATCCTTTTTCAAATACAGTAACACTTTGTGATTGACCATTGAAGTAGAAACCGCCTAAAATTTTAGCTGTACCATTATCATTGGTTGCAGTTACTAAATTGGTTGCAGTTGTGAAAGTCAATGCTGTATTGAATTTCAAATTCTTACCAATGTCTTCATTATAATTTAATGTGAAATCGAAACCACTTGTTTTGGTCGCACCAATATTTGCAATTGGGCTAGGTACCGTTCCTAAATACAAAGAAGCAGCTGGGGTAAATAATAAACCATCTACTGTTTTTTGGAAATAGTCAGCATTTAAAGAAAACTTGTTGTTAAACACAACTAAATCAAAACCAATATTAGATTGAATTTGCTTTTCCCATCTTAACGCGGTATTTGCAGAAGAACCAACAGTAGAACCTGGATAGAATACATCGTTAAATGTATATCCATTACTATTTGCAGTAGGTCCGTAGCTTGGTCCACCAGTTACAATACTCACAAATTGTGGGTTCACATTTTCGTTACCAATGCTACCATAACTACCTCTAATTTTTAGTTGATCTATCCAATCTGCTTTGAAGAATTTTTCTTTCGAAACAACCCATCCAAGTGATCCAGAATAGAAGTTACCAAATTTATTATCTACACCAAATGCATAAGAACCATCTCTACGTGCACTAAATGAAGCTAAATATTTGTCTTGGTAATCGTAGTTGATACGAGAGAAATAAGAAAGGTTTCTTCTAAAATATTGATAGTAGTACCCGGCTAAACCGTTGGTGTTGGTAGCGGTGTTGTTGCCTGTTGCAGCTGTAAAATCTGCAAATTCCCAACTGTTAAATGGAACATCTTGACGCGTTGCGCCAGCAGCATTTCCACTCACTTTTGCTAGAGAAAAACCAAGTACAGTTTCAAAATTATGATCCTGCTTTAATTTGAAATTATAGTTTGCGAAAGACTCCCAAGTATAATTGAAGTTGCTTACTTTTTCGTGCGCTACACTATTAAATCGTCCGGTTACAGTTGAACCGTCTGCATTCATTGAATTGTCTACGTTTAAAGGGCCATAGAATACAAGTGGGGTAAAGCTTTTAGCATTACCATCATATTTTGTGTAACCAAAACGAGAAGATAATGTTAGGTTGTTTAAAACCTTATATTGCAACTCAAACTTACCGTAGATCTTAGAACCTAAATTTGAGTTATAGGTATTCTCTAATTTTGTAAGCGGGTTAAAAATTTCAGACAACAATAAGTTACTGAAACCATATTTTCCTGCTGTATTAGGCACATTATTTAATACGCTTACGGTTGGATCAAAATTAATCGCACTACCAATAACGCTATTAAATGAATTCTCTTGGATTCCCTTAGAGTTTAAAGTAACTGCTGTGGTATTCAACAAGAACTTAAGTTTCTTTGAAATATCAAAAGTTAAGTTGGCAGAAAAGTTACCTCTGTCAAAACGAGATTTATCATTTCCTCCTACAATACCACCTTGGGTTAAATAACCCGCAGATAAAAAGTAGGTCATATTTTCACTACCACCTTGTGCTGCAATCGTATGAGATTGCATAGCAGCTCTTTTAAATATTTGGTCTTGCCAATTGGTACCTACCCCTAATAAAGAAAGGTTTGGAAACACAATAGGGCCACCTGCTGTGGTACTACCTTCATTAATCATAGCAGCATATTCGGTAGCGTTTAAAACACCAAGGGTGTTCATCACTTCTTGTACACCATAGTTACTATTAATAGTAATCGCTGCTTTTTGGTTTTTTCTACCGCCTTTGGTGGTAACCACAATAACACCATTACCACCTTTAACACCAAATATGGCCGTGGTAGCAGCGTCTTTTAAGACGTTGATTGACTCAATATCTGCTGCGTTAATAGCATTAAGATCGGTAAGTGTTTGCGGAACTCCGTCAATGATAACAACTGGGTCAGTACCAGAGAAAGAAGGAATACCCCTAATTAATACCGTTGGTTTAGAACCAGGTGATCCAGATTGAATCACATTAACACCGGACGCCTTACCTTGTAAAGCCTCTTCCGTTCTTACGGGTTTTAGTTTTTCAATATCACTTGACTTTACAGTTGAAATAGCACCAGATATTTTGGTCACCTTTTGGGTACCATAACCTACTACTACTACATCACCAAGTGTGTTTGCAGGATTTTGCTCCAAAGAAACCTCTACTTCACCCGCTTTTACCACCGTAACCTTGGAGGTAATCAAGCCTGTGTAAGTGATTTCTAGAACAGAACCTACAGATGTGTTAAGCGAAAACCGGCCATTGGCATCGGTAAGGGCAACAGATTTGCCCTGAACAGAAACAGAAGCCCCTACTAGCAGTTCGCCAGTATTTTTGTTTTTTACTCTACCGGTAACGGCAATTGACTGAGCGTAAAGCGTTTGTACGCCAAGCCCGAGCATAAAAACAAGGCACATAAGAATAAATCTTATTTTCATAATGCAATCGTTTATGTGAAAGAAAAAAATGAATTTTTGGCAACGTAAAAGTAGTAATAGATACTACAAAATCTTTGTTGTTTAACACTTCAATACTACATCAATATTTTTAAACAATTGATTATCAATAATGTAAATTACTTCAATACTACATCAAAGAACATTTCATATATTTAAGTTTTAATAAAACCTTTGAGCAGTGAAAAAAATACTCTTTTTCCTTCTTCTTCCCCTTTTTGCAATCAGCCAAAACACCATTGGCCTTCCAGATATAATTAATTATTCTAAATTATCATACAACGCTGGACTCCAGAACTGGGATGTAAAACAGGATAAAAACGGAATAGTTTACTTTGCCAATAATGAAGGCTTATTAAGTTTTGATGGAAAAAACTGGAAACTTTACCCACTGCCCAATAAAACCATTGTCAGATCGGTAGCCATAGGAAGTGACAATAAGATATACGTGGGTGGCCAGGACGAACTTGGTTATTTTGCCCCAAATGCAAATGGTAACTTAGTTTATTACTCACTTACCGCATTAATCCCAGCTAAATACAGGTCTTTTGAAGACGTTTGGGATATTGTTTCGACTGGATCATCCTTATTTTTTAGGGCTCCAAATAAAATTTTTCAGTACACTGGCGGCGCTATTACGGTATTTAAAGCACCATCAGAATGGGCCTATTTAACAAGTTGTAATGGCAAATTGTACGCCCACGACTACCAATCGGGCCTAATGGTATTTGAAAATGATCAATGGCAGCCGGTGGTGACCAATTATAGTTTCTCAAAAACCGATCCAATTACAGGTATGATTCCTAGTGGATCGGCGGCCATCATTACAACCCTTAAAAGCGGAATATTTTACTTTAACAATAATATCATAACACCAATCAAGTCGGGAGCTGCTAGTTTTTTACAAAACGAACGTATTTATGGCGCCATAGGCATTAATAAAGAATGGACGGCCCTGGCAACGAGTAATAGTGGCGTATATATTATTAATAACAGAGCTGAAATCATTCAAAAATTTTCAAGTACCGAAGGTCTTCAGAGCAATAATATTTTAAGCATCTTTTTAGACAACAAACAAAATTTGTGGCTTGGACTAAATAATGGACTAGATTTTATTGCATACAACAGTGCGATCAAACATATTTCACCCAAATTACTAGACGAGTCAGGTTATACCGCTATGATTCAAAACCAACAACTATATATAGGTACATCTAATGGACTTTATACGGTTGCACTTCAACCCTTACATGATTTAAGTTTTAGTAAAGGTGATTTTTCGTTAGTACAAAATTCAAGCGGACAATCATGGGGCCTTTCACTAATCAACAATAAATTATTATTAGGCCATCATGAAGGCGCTTTTTATATAAATAATAACACGGCTACTTCGTTTTCCAGTAAACCCGGGTTTTGGAACTTTACACCACTGGGCAATATGTCGCCTGCACCCATCGTTGTTGGTGGCACTTATAAAGGTCTTACCATTTTTGATGCAAAAGCCAATCAACTTTTTCAAACATTAGATATTCCAAACTTTATTGAATCTTCAAGGTATGTCACTATTGATGCCGAAGAAAATATTTGGGTTTCGCATCCTTACCATGGTGTATATAAAATTGAGAAGACGATTGACGGACAATATAAGACCAAACAATACCAGAAAAAAGAAGGACTACCGGCTATACTCAACAACCACATCTATAAAATAAAAAATAGAATTGTTGTTGGTACAGAAAACGGAGTTTATGAGTACAATTCCGAAAAAGACAGGTTTGAAACCGCCTCTAGCTATACTTCACTTATCGGCAACCAAAGTATTCGATATTTAAAAGAAGACAAAGAAGGTAATATTTGGTTTATCCATGAAAAAGTATTGGGCGTCATTGATTACACAGGTAATCAACCACAGGTAATTTATATCCCTGAACTAAATGGTAAAATGTTAAGTGGCTTTGAATATATCTATGCAATAGATGGTAGCAATATATTTTTAGGAGGTGAGAAAGGATTTTATCATATCAATTATGAAAAATATAAAAAGCTAGCCCCCGCATTAAATGTTCAAATCAGATCAGTACATATTATTGACAATTTAGACAGTACTTTATTTGGTGGTTATTTTAAAAATGTCAATGAAAACCAAATACAAGAGGCAAGTAATATTCCACAGGTTGCTTACCGGTTTAAAACCATGCACTTTGATTTTACGTCGGTTGCATTTGGCTTTCAAAACAACCTAGAATATAGTTATAGACTTAAAGGTTATGAAAACAACTGGTCTGGTTGGACAAAAAGAACAGAAAAAGAATATACCAATTTGGTGCCAGGCAGTTATACGTTTGAAGTAAAAGTTAGAAATAACCTAGGTAATGAATCGGCGGTATCAAGCTATCAATTTAAAATTAATGCGCCATGGTACCGAACCCTATTTGCGTATCTACTTTATTTTATTGCTATTGGATTTGGTGTTTATAAGCTTCATATATACCAACGTAAAAAGTTTAAAGCGCAACAGCAAAAATATGAGCAGGAGCAACAGCGCTTAAGATATATCCACGAATTAGAAATTAATAAATCTGAAACTGATATAGTTACACTTCAAAATGAAAAATTAGAAGTAGAAATTGAATATAAAAATTCTGAACTAGCATCTTCTGCAATGCATATTGTAAAAAAAGGCGAACTGCTTACCAAGATTAAAAGCGAACTAGGTAGTATCATAAAAAAAATAGACAATGAATATGCCATTACCGAATTAAAGAAAATGGTAAAGGCTCTTAATGAGGATGAAAATTTAGACCAAGAATGGGAGTACTTTACAAAACACTTTGACAAAGTACATTCCGATTTTATTGTCAAGCTCAAAGAAAAGCATAGCAACATTAGTAATAACGAATTAAAGCTATGTGCCTATTTAAGAATGAACCTATCAACCAAAGAAATTGCTCAACTCATGAATATATCAGTAAGAGGCGTTGAAATTAGCAGGTATCGACTTCGGAAAAAATTAAACCTAGCTACCGATGTCAACTTATTTGATTACCTCATTAGTATTGGATAAAATAGGTATTTCATTAGGCCATGCAATGGTTTTACCATTTGATAACCATGATGGCATAGAAGCGTTACGTTCCTGTAACTTTTGTGTAAGTAAGTTAGCGAGGGCTTTTGTTTTTGCAACTTCTCGGCTAGACAAGTCGTGCTGCTCCTCTATGTCATTAGAAAGATCATACAATTCTAAAACTTGTTGCTTGTGAAAATAAATGAGTTTCCAATCTCCTTGTCGAATGGCTGATGCCCATGAAATTCCTTTTAGATTAACATTCGTCCAGTTGTTGGGATAATGCCAAACAAGTGTTTTTTGCCCATCAATACTCTTTTGTTTCCCTTGTAAAACAGGTAAAAAACTTTTTCCATCTACGACTTGCTTAACTGTTTTTGGAAAGGTGTTTGCCATTTGCAAAATGGTGGTAAAATAATCTTCCGAAACAATATATTGTTTAGATACAGAACCTCGTTTTATTTGAGGTCCCGCAGCAATCATAGGTACACGAATGCCTCCCTCATACAAAGAGCCCTTTCCTTGCTTTAGGGGCATGTTTTGCGTATGCGGCTCACCAGATCTACTTCCTTTTAAACTTAACCCACCATTGTCGGAAGTAAATAAGATATAGGTATCCTTATCCAGTCCATTTTTTTCTAAGTAGTTCATGATGTCACCTAAACTTTTATCCATGCCTTCTACGAGTGCAGCATATTTAGCTTCTGTATCGGTAAGGCCTGCACCGATATATTTTTGATAAAAGCGAATGTCTTTTTCGTAAGGCACATGCACGGCGTAATGCGATAAATATAAAAAGAAAGGTTTATTTCGATTTCGAAAATCAAGCGTTTGAATCGCTTCTCTTGTTATGGCTTCCGTTAAATAAAGATCTTCGGGTATATATTTTTCAAGCCCTCTAACCGCCCAGCTGGTATCCTTTTCATGTTGACGATAATTTTTTGACGCCAAAAAACTTCCAGGATGACCCGCTGCACTTCCTCCAATGTTTACATCGAAACCCATATTAATAGGCGAAGCACCTGGCATACCTGTAGATGCAAAATGTGCTTTACCAGCATGTATCGTGTAATAACCTGCCTCTTTTAATATTTGTGGTAAAGGGGTCGCCACTACCGTATGTTGAAGCGCAGTTGAGTAGTGAAGTTCTGGGGTGAGTCCATTATAATTCCAAGTTGCGGGTTGTAGTAAACTATCTTTAAAATCGGTGGGTGTATTACTATTTACATTTGTCCAATTGGTAACACCATGTCTTGCCACATTCATACCCGTCATTAAACTTACCCTAGTAGGTGTACAAACTGCATTTGAATACGCATTTGTGAGCATCATTCCCTTTGCCGCTAAGCGCTCCATATTAGGTGTATGATAGATAGCATTCAGTTTTGTTGGCTTATCCCAAAAAGGTAAGGAACAATCCTGCCAACCCATATCATCAACAAGAAATAAAATGATATTGGGTTGTTTAACTTGTGCACGCAGTTGAAAGCCCACAAAAAATAGAAACAAAAAAATCCATCCTTTTTTCATATTAGAAAAATACTAAAAAAAATGGAACCTACATAAACAATGTAGATTCCATTGAACGGGGGGCTTATTAAACAAACTAAATATTAGAACGATTTAGTGCCATTAGGCTGAAAACTATATCTAAAAGTATAGTACCGTTGATCTTTCATTTTAACATTATCAGAAGCTGTTGCAGCAGGTGTTACACCACCTTTGTAATAATTTAAAATTTCAATTTTTGCAAATTTTCCAGACACCGTTCTGATCACTAAAACACGACCAGGAATAGGCGTTACTAAATTTTTTAACCCATCATACACATACCATCCTTTGTTACTACCAAATGGAATAGCATAAGAAGTTGGAACATTTTCTGTTCTAAATGTTGAGTCGGAAGGAATTGTTTTTAAATCTTCAAATAAGCCTACATATACAAAACCTCCACCAGCACCCGGTCCACCATTACCACTATTGGTTAATATGGCAGTACCTCTAAATGCGATATCCCATTTAGTCGTTGCACTATCTGACGAAGGCACTACTGTACCTCTTTCAAGACTATAAAAAGTATACTTGCCAGCCCCATAAGGCATTCCTCCAAATGGCGGCACACCAGGTGTGATACCAATAATGGTATCGGCAGGTAAATTATTAACTGTAAGAGAAACGACTGGCTCTACCTTTGTTGTATTGTTTTCTTTTGTACAAGCGGCAAATAATAAAAAAACGAAAACTGTGTAGATGATCTTTTTCATAGTGTCTATTTTTCGATTGATTGTTTAATTGAATAGTTGATACTTATAAATCCAATGCGCCCCATAAAATTGGGCATATTAATAGGGTCTCTATAATTGAGTATATTATTACAACCTGCTTGCATGGTACTATTTTTAGTAAGCGGTAGTCCAATGGTTGCGTTGAGTTGAATAAAACCGGTAGCCTTACTGTCATTGGTGTTGTAAAGTCCATTACCATCCGTATCTGTTACATACCAACTGCTTCTGTAAAGCGCGCGCACCGTTGCAAATACCTGCTCTTTTTGATACTGTAATTTTAGATTCAACTGATGTTTACTTCTATTAGGCAAGCCAACATAATCGGAAGTATTTAAGCGCTTACTATATCCATTTGCATCACGCGTAAAAACTTTTCCTTCTTCGATCTTATCAAGTTCAGAAGCATCGCCAGATAATAAGAATTGATACCCGCTACTGATTAAATAATGTTTCCCAATTTTATGATTGGCATTGAGTTCTAACCCTTTTGTAAAAGCTGTTTTTACATTGAGGTAGCTAAATATTTGAGCGCCACCTGGCCTGTATGCCACCAACCTGCTATCAATTAGATGGTTGATGTTATTATAAAAAATTCCAACCGATACATTTTGCTTTGGAGATGGTGCAAAATCGAAACTTGCGTGATACCCCGTAGAAAATTCTGGTTGTAATGCAGCAAGGCTGTAATAATCCTGCTCGATACTTGCAATTTGCCCCAAGCCTTTTAGTGCGGTGATAATTTTTTGAGCTTCAATCGCACCAAATACACTGTAACCACCAGCAGCCGTATTTGTGAAATTCAAATAAAGCTGTCTAAAATCGGGTGCTTTAAAACCTCGGCCTACACTTGCCTTAAAATTTAATGTATTGGTCATTGAATATTTAAAAGCAAGCTTTGGACTAAATGCTGCTGCAAAAAGTGCATTGTGATCGTAACGAGCGCCACCAATAACAACAAGCTTTTCAAGTGGTTTCCACTCCGATTGAAAAAAAGCATAACCTACCGCATTCTCTTTGGTGCTTTCTCTATTATCATACCTTGTGCTATTGGCTTTGTCTACTAAATAACCTGCACCAACAGAGGTTTCTAAATTTTTTAAAACAGTAAAATCTGTTTGTGACTCGAACCTTAAAAAATGTTGCTTAAAATAATCGGTGTAAGGCGCTCCAGATGTCGTAGCTAGCTCCTGCTCACTCGCAAATGTAGTAGCATACAACTTAGCACTTGTTTTAACGTTGCTATTAAATGTATGCATTAACATTACCGAAAAATTAGCATCGTCATTTGATTCCTTTCCTTGGGAGTTTACAATAACGCCATTATTTTCTACTACGATTTCATTGGTAATACGCTCCCTATTAAATCTTACCGATCCTAACAGCTTTGTCTTGTCTGAAATTTGATATCCCAATTGATGTTGCTGTGTAAATCTATTAATAGGCGTTACAAAACTAGTTTGACTATTGGGGCGTAAACTAAACCCGTTGGTGTAGTAATTATTGGCAAACCCTTGGTATGTAAATTTATTTTTCGAAAAATTGAACCTGGCGTTAATATCGGAAGTATTAAAACTTCCGTATCTAGCACTCAATGAAAATTCATTTTTTGTAGGGGTTGTGGTAATAATATTGATCACACCAGCCATCGCTTCACTTCCATACAAACTAGAAGATGGGCCTTTTACAATTTCAATTT
>JBMSJE010000030.1:0-18627 GCA_049418605.1 Sediminibacterium sp.
AAAAAACGCCGAACACCATTACAGTAATAATAAATTTAAATCGCATGCCGCTCTTTGCTTATTGTAATTGTAACTGATAAGCCACTACCGAATTTTTCATAAACGTAGGTACGTAAATGATTTTATTTTTTGCGTCATAGCCAATATCCGCGCTGTTAATTTTTTCGGATCTCGTATCAAATAAAGTTATTTTTTGCGCACCTGCTGCAACAAAATAAACAATGCCATTCCAGCAGCTTACAATGTACTGGTTAGGGGCGACTCTTTCGATACCGTCGGTGCTTGGATCCATTCCATCCATGATTTTAGAAATAGCGCCACCAGGGGTTACAGATAATAAAGAGCCTCTATCTAAAATAAGTAATTGATCTTCGATGCTTAAAAGTCCATTAGGCCCTTGCAGGTTTTCTACTTCTATACTTACGATGCCATTTTCGATGCGGTGTACTTTTCCGGTTCTGCTATCAGATACAAAAACAGCGCCATTTTTATTGACGGTTACATCATTTAAAAAAACAGATCCTTCAACCGGAATCCTTTTAATGATCGAGGCTTTTTTGATATCTATTACAACAAGCTCTGTTAAATCTGCAACATAGAGTTCTTGTTTGTATTTAGCCATCCCTTTTGGTGCATTTAATCCAGTAATCCAGTCCAAATTTATAGGCGCACCTGTTTTTGATAATTTACTAATGCTTCCCTTGCCATCTTTGCCATTTGAGGCACCATCAATATTTGAAACCCATAGGCAGTTTTCTTTGTCATCTACAAGTACAGATTCTGGGATTTTTAAAATAGTGTCGGTAGCCCACAGTTTTTGAACGGTTGCTTTTTGTGCACTTGCGTTCATTAAGCCAGCACATACAAAGGCTAGGGCGCATATTATTTTTTTCATAGGAAATGATTATACAAGAAAGTTAAATAAAAATAGGGATCTGCCATTTGCTTTTTACCGACGAATCCAATTTTTGTTCATTTATGGGTATAAAATGTAGAATACGCCTATTGGTAATTCAGTATTTGTGGGCATTCACGCATTAAATTGCTATACATTTTGAAACTATTTAATGCTTTTATATGCGGTACCTTTCAATCTTTTTTCTACTCCTAGTTACTGTTGCTGTAAAGGGTCAAAAAAAACCTTTGGACCACACGGTGTATGACAATTGGCAGTCTTTTGCAGATCGTGCCATAAGTAATGACGGTAAATATGTAGCGTACGCAATAAATCCACAAGAAGGAGATGGAGTATTGGTCATACAGTCGTTACAAGGTGACTATAAGCTTGTAATACCAAGAGGAGCAGGCGTGGTAATTTCTGAGGATAGTAAATATGCCATTTTTCGCATCAAGCCAACCTTTGCCCAAACCCGTGATGCAAAAATTAAAAAGAAGCGTCCCGACGAAATGCCAAAAGATAGTTTAGGGGTGGTAAAATTAGGGGACAAAAATGTTGGTAAAACACCTCGTTTAAAATCTTTTAAATTACCCGATGATGCTGGCGGATGGCTCGCATACTTATTAGATAAAGAACCAGCAGATGCGGCTAAATCAAAAGCGTCACTTGACTCTGCTGCAAAAATCAAATCTATGTTTGCGATGGCAGATAGTTTGGTGCGTGCAGCAGATAGTATTCGTTTAAAAGCAACGAGTGCATCTGTAAATGGGATGTCTATATTACAAACACCTACACAGCAACCTAAGGTAGCAGAAGAAAATGTGGAAGAAGGAACAACGCTTGTACTTATGAATTTTAATACCGGTACTGAAACAAAATATCCGTTGGTTAGTGATTTTTATTTCAATAAAAAAGGTACAACACTCGTACTTAAAAAAACAAAGAAAAATGGCACAGCTGGTTCTGCGGCAACCATTGTTAAGGTTGATTTGTCTAGCATGAAGGCGTCAACCATTCTAACAAAATTTAATGATGCCAAACTCTTTAGATTAGATGAAGCAGGTAAGCAATTAGCCTTTGTTGCCGAAAGAGATAGTGCTGCAAAAGCAGTGCGTAAATTTTATCAATTGTATTATTTTAAGGATGGGCAAGATTCGGCGGTTGCTATTGCAACTCAAACGTCGAAAGGAGTTCCTTCTGGGCATATTATAAGCGATAATCAAGCGATTAGTTTTAGTAAATCAGGGGCTCAATTATTTTTTGGCACCGCTCCACTATGGCCACTAAAAGATACGAGTTTGCCAGAGTTTGACCGTGTGAGTGTAGATGTTTGGCATTACAATGATGACCAAATCATGCCAATGCAGTTAAAGTCTATGGAGACTGAACTTAGACGAGCTTATACGGCTAGATATGATTTTACTTCTAATACTGTTGTGCAACTGGGGTCTTCGAAATTTAGAAATGTAGTACAAACAAATGAAGGCGATGGTTCTGTATTTTATGCAGCCACTGATGAAGGCAAAAGAATTGCATCGCAATGGCAGGGTTATACCATTAACGATGTGTATAGTATCAACCCATTAGATGGTTCTTCAAAACTCATTAAAGCCAATTTAAAATCTGGTAATGTGCAGCCAAGCGTTTCTGGTAATTTACTCCTCTATTACGATGAGCCTGCTAAAAAATATTTCGTGTACAACCATGCAACAGGTGCAACGAATCAAATTGCAAAAGATATTACGACCGCACTTTATGACGAAGAAAACGATGTGCCTGATGATCCAAATGCATACGGTCTTATGCGCTGGACTGAAAATGATCAGTATGTATTACTTTATGATAGGTATGATATTTGGCAGGTAGATCCACTCGGTGTTCAAAAATCAATTTGCTTAACATCTGGCCGTGCTAATAAAATTGCTTACCGTTTTATCGCTACTGACCCCGCCGAAAAATTTGTAAAAAACGGACAGCAATTACTGCTTCGTGTTTTTGACGAAAAAGATAAAACAGCAGGACTTGCAACACTTGTATATGGTGCTAATACTTTACAGGTATTATTCAAAGAAAAAGTAGCACTTAGTCCACTCGTGCAAAAAGCAAAAGATGCAGATGCATTACTTTATGCCAAAGAAACCTACGTGCAGTCTCCAACTTTATTTACCTCTAGCGTAAATGGCGGAGTTGCCAATAAATTAGCTGCTACCAACCCACAGCAAAATGATTTTAATTGGGGTACAGCAGAGCTATTTACTTGGAAAGCCTACACGGGTAAGTTAACAGAAGGTATTTTGTATAAGCCTGAAAATTTTGATGCTACTAAAAAGTATCCGATGATTGTTTATTTCTACGAACGCAACAATCAAACCTTGTACAATTATGTTCCGCCTACACCTACTGCATCTCGTTTAAATATTTCTTTTTTTGTAAGCCGAGGGTATGTGGTACTCGTGCCAGACATTTGGTATAAAAAAGGATATCCAGGCCAAGGTGCTTATGATTATATTTTAAGTGGAACACGTGCTGTTGTAAAACAAGGATATATTGATAGTACAAAAATTGGACTACAAGGACAAAGTTGGGGAGGCTATCAAATCGCGCACCTCATTACCAGAACAAATTTATACGCAGCTGCATGGGCTGGTGCGCCGGTTGTAAATATGACAAGTGCTTATGGCGGCATACGTTGGGGACCAGGTATGAACCGTCAATTCCAATATGAAAAAACGCAAAGTAGAATTGGTGCCACTCTATGGGAGAAGCCAAATTTATACATCGAAAATTCTCCATTGTTTCATTTACCAAAAGTGACTACGCCACTTGTTATTATGGCCAATGATGCGGATGATGCTGTGCCTTGGTATCAAGGGATAGAATTTTATACTGCTTTACGACGCCTAGGTAAAAAAGTATGGATGCTCAATTACAACAATGAAGCGCACAATTTAGTAGATCGAAAAAATAGAAAAGATATTCAAATTAGAGAACAACAATTTTTTGATTATTTATTAAAAGGTGAGAAGCCCGCACCATGGATTGCAAATGGTGTTCCTGCAACAATGAAAGGAAGGGATTGGGGATTGAAATAGAATGAATTAAACGGGTCTGATAGGATCCCAGGCTTCTAGTTGGTTCGCTACTTCTGTTAAGAAGCTAGCGCCAACACTGCCATCAATAATGCGGTGATCGTAACTCAGTGATAGGTACATCATGTGTCTAATAGCCATGCTGTCTCCGCTTGGTGTTTCAATAACAGCAACGCGTTTTTTAATGGCACCAACTGCAATAATGGCTACCTGTGGTTGATTGATAATTGGCGTACCCATCAGACTTCCAAAAGTACCCACATTGGTAAAAGAAAATGTGCCGTTTTGTGTGTCGTCAGGTTTTAATTTATTGTTGCGGGCAGCATCCGCCAAACTATTAATAGACTTACTAAGGCCTACTAAATTAAGTTGATCTGCACCCTTAATAACTGGAACAATTAAATTGCCATTCGGAAGTGCAGTTGCCATTCCAATATTAAAATCCTTTTTGATAATAATTTTATCTCCGTCTAAACTTGAATTAATAAGCGGAAACTTTTTCATAGCAGCTACCAAACATTCTACAATAAGCGGTGTGAATGTTAATTTGGTACCTTCTCTTTTTTCAAAAGCAGCTTTATTGTTATTTCTCCACTGCACTAAATTTGTTACGTCAGCTTCTGAAAAACTTGTAACATGTGGACTCGTTTGCACACTGTCTACCATATGTTTGGCAATCAGTTTGCGCATGCGGTCCATTTCTATAATTTCTGATTCGCCCGTCAATACCACACCCGCAGGGCTGCTAGCCGCTGAGGTTGAAGCAGAACTAGTTGGTGCAACAGATGAAGCTTGCGTTGAAGTCGCCTGTGCAACTGCTGTTGCAACTGGCGCAGTAGCCCCAGATTTTTTAGCTGCCACCCAGTTTAAAATATCTTTTTTTGAAACCCTTCCTCCTGATCCAGTGCCAGGTATTTTTTCTAAATCACTTAAACTTACGCCTTCACTTTGGGCAATGTTTAAAACAAGTGGTGAGTAAAAACGAGTTTCTGTACTTCCTATTTCTTGTGGTGCCGTATTGACTGGTGCAGCAGGAACGTATGGTATAGATTCGGGTTCTTCATGAATGGGTGCAGGAGCAGGCGTCTCAACAATTGTATTTGTGATATGATTGATTTCGCCAGCCACTTCAATTTTTGCAAGTACACTTCCAATGGGGGCCACATCATTTACCTGAAAACAAATTTCTACTAGTTTGCCTGCATATGGGGCAGGTACCTCCGTGTCTACTTTGTCGGTAGCAATTTCAAGTACGGTTTCGTCTACAGCAATAGTATCTCCAATTTGCTTGTTCCATTTTAAAATGGTGGCTTCCATAATACTTTCACCCAATTTGGGCATCACTAAATCAACAATTGCCATAGACTTGATAGAGGTTTATCGTCGGTACAAAAGTAAGCTATGCGGTTAAAATAGGGTTAACTCTTATCCACAATTAGTAGGCGGAGCATATTAAGGGCACTATTGGCGGTTAATTCTATATTACGTTTTCGGTCAAACCTAAAATGGAAAACCTGTGCCTTTACTTCATTTTCTGATGCAACGGCCATCCAAACCATTCCAACGGGCTTTTCCGGGGTTTCGCCGCCAGGCCCCATAATACCACTTACTGCCACAGAATAGTCTGTTTTTAGGAGTTTTCGGGCCGAAATGGCCATTTTTCGTACACATTCTTCGCTAACCACACCCACGGTTTCCATGGTTTCCTTAGAAACGTCTAGTAAATCGCCCTTGATTTCATTGGCATAACTAACCACAGATCCCTTAAAATACGCAGATGCGCCCGCCTTAGCGGTTAATAAATGCGCAATATATCCACCTGTGCAACTTTCTGCGGTTGCGAGGGTTTTGTGCTGGTTTAAGAGGAGATTACCCACCACTTCGGCCATTGGAATATCTTCTTTCACCACCAAATAGTCTTTAACAGCAGTGGCCAGATTTTCGAAATGGGTATCTAATTCTTTGTCTAAACCCGCTTCATTTTCAGGGTCGCCTGATATCGTTAAACGCAAACGAACCATGCCATAATTAGGTAAATAGGCTAGCTTAATATGGCTTGGTAAAGCAGCTTCATTTTCTTTAATCATTTCTGCTAAAAATGATTCGCCAATGCCTGCGGTTAATAATGTTTTGTGTTTAATCAAGCCTGTTTTGAACCGTTTTGGAATCATCGGAATTACATGATGTTCCATGATCCATTTCATTTCATGAGGTACACCAGGCATGGATATAAAAATCACACCATCTTTTTCAAAAAGCATACCAGGCGCGGTTCCGCGCTCATTTAATAAAACCGTGCAACAATCTGGGACCTCTGCTTGCTTGGCGTTACGCTCAATCATGGGGCGCTTTAAAATGCGCTCAAAAATATCTGTAACATGCGCAAGTGTTGCGGCATCTACAACCATTTTCCCGCCAAAATATTCACACAATAAAGGTTTTGTAATATCGTCCGAAGTAGGGCCTAAACCACCTGTCAAAAGTATGATTGAAGATTTCTTGCTTTCTGCATCTAATGCAGCCCAAATGTCTGCCCAAACATCGCCAACAGCGACCCTGTTTTTAATGGTAATGCCTGCTTTATTGAGTTCTTGGGCAATCCAGGCACTATTGGTGTCAATCACTTGACCTATTAATAATTCATCTCCAATAGTGATGATGGATGCAAAAACTTTTTCCATGGCTGGGCCTTAAATTTAGTGCGAAGTAAATATAGTAAGCACAAACAGGCAAATATAAATATATTGCACTCTATGAAAACACAAAATTTTAGTAACCACAGTAGGTTGGTGGCCGGTTGGCACGGGCTTACTTTTTTTGCCATATTGGCTTTTTGGATTGGCAGTTTTGTTAATCTCGCACATGCCGAGGGCGCTGCACTTTATAGCGCATCACTATTAAGCGTAGCAGGGTTTATCTTCTTATGTTTTTTTGTTTTTGTTCGCATGTTTGCTCTAAAGGCACAAGATAGAGCTATTAGAGCCGAAGAAAATTTGAGACATTTTGTATTAACAGGCAAACTACTCCCAGCTAGTTTACGCATTGGTCAAATTGTTGCACTTCGTTTTGCCTCCGACAATGAATTTGTTGCGCTTGCACAAAAAGCAGCCGACGAAAATTTACCTGGCAAACAAATTAAGCAGTCTATTACCAATTGGAAAGAAGATACCTACCGCGTATAAATTTAATTGTACATTTTATGAAACATCTATTTTTGGTGCTATCGTTTGCGTGCTTGCTTGCAGTACAAGCTTCCGCGCAATCAAAAGCGCAATCATCTTTGTCGCCTAACAACGATGCCGAAAAAGAGGCCGTTAAACATGTAATCAAGCAAACATTTAAAGCCATGATTACGGTAGACACGGTGTTATTGAAATCATGTTTTGCGCCGGGCGCCATTATGCATGTGGTGCAAAACCAAAAAGATTCGGTGATCATAAGAACCAGTAAGGTAGCTGATTTTGTTGCTAGCATTGGAAAGCAGCAACCAGGCGCACTCGACGAGCGTTCTTTTGATGAAATCATTTACATAGACCGTGAACTTGCCTCCGCGTGGGCACCCTATACCTTTCACCGCAATGGACAGTTCTCACATAAAGGCATTGATAGCTTTCAATTTGTTAAATTAAATGATGGCTGGAAAATTCAGTACCTCATTTATAATATGTATCAATAAGTGCTTGTCGCAATTATTGAGCTCTATAAAACGGCGCTAACTTTTCTTTAAGGCTTTCAGGTATGATGGCCCGCTTACCGGTGGCGGCATCAATAAAATAAAGTACAACTTTGCCCTGGGTAAGAAGTTTACCTTCTTCGTTGTATACTTCGGTAACAAATTTGATTTGATGTTCGTGTGGAAGTTCAGGCACTGTTGTTTTTACCGTTAACAAATCGTCGTAGTGGGCAGGCCGTATGTATTTGGTTTCCATCGATACCACGGGCATATGAATCCCCATTTTTTCAATTTCTTTGTATGATAGCCCAATGGCCCGCATGGCTTCTACACGACCCACTTCAAAATACTGGGCATAATTACCATAATATACCACGTCCATTTGATCAGTTTCTGCGTATCTAACTCGAATGTTTGTATGATGCTCGTACATAGATTTGCCTGCTTTTGTTGACAAACTTACGTTATCTATCTGTTTTTCCACAAATGCCCACAAGAAAGGGCCTTACGGTGTGGTAGTGCTACCTTTAAAACGGTTTTCGCTTTTTATTAAGAAAGAAACACAAACCTTTGTATCAAAGGGGATCATACTTATGAAACTACGAACGTATATTTTAGCTGCTTCCTTTTTTGGGATAGTGCATTTTGGGCTAGCGCAAACGCCAGTTTTACCCAATACCATGGATGCAAGTTTAAGTGATTTGCAAACTTTTATTTCGAACAAAGCATATGTAAGTAGCTATCAATTAGCCAAAGAATTGAAGCGTACAACGATCTACAATAACAACACTTCTGTCAAAGAAAGGGTTGATTTTTATTTGTTGGTGAGTGGGCTACAATTAAATGAAAAAGGGATTGTAGAACAGGCTAGCGATTTTATAAAGGCTGCTGTGGATCCTGCTTTTCGTCAAATAATGACCTATTATGTAGGGGTCTATTATTTTAGAAATAATCAACCGGTGCAAAGTTTAACGGTATTAGAAACTGCAAAATTGGCCAATTTAACCAACGCACAAATAGGGGAGGTAAAATATATACTAGGATATCTCTATTTTAGTTTGGGGCAATTTGAAAAAGCAAAACAACCATTAGATGCGGTTCGTCAAACGGTGGGTGATGTGTATTATGTGGATGCCAATTATTATTATGGCTTTATTGCATTTAAAGAAAAAAATTATATCGCTGCACTACAATGTTTTGAAATCGCTAAATCTGCCGCAGTATATGGCAAACTCATTCCATTTTATACTGCACAAATATTTTATTTTACCGGAAGTTCTGAAAAGGCTTTATCTACTGCATTAGCTGCTTTGCAAGCGGGCAGTCAATACTATGAAAAACCGTTACAGCAACTTGTTGGCAGGTTGCTTTTTGCTAAAAATGATTTTACAGGTGCATTGCCCTATCTAGAAAAATATGTTGCTAGCACCAAAACGCCTTCACAAGAAGATGTATATGAATTATCATTTTGTTATTTCGAACAAAAAAAATGGAACAAAGCAATCGAAGGGTTTAAGAGGCTCACTACTGGAAAAGACTCCTTGTCTCAAAATAGCATGTACCTCTTGGCAAAAGCCTATTTGGAAATAGGGGATAAGTCAAATGCGCGCAATGCATTTATTTTTTGTGCTGAAAACAACAGCAATAAACTACAAAAAGAAGTGGCTAGTTTTTCTGTTGCTAAACTTTCTTTCGAGGAAGGACTTACAAATGAAGCTTTAAAAGGTTTTCAAGAATTTCTAAAACAATATCCACGCTCTAACTACACACAGGAAGCTACTGATTTACTCGTTAATACCCTTGCCCGAACCAGTAATTTTAAAGAGGGGCTTCAATTATATGCGGGCATCAAAAATCCATCTGCACTAGCACAAAAAGCCTATCCCTCCTTATTGTATGGGAGAGCCGTAGAACTTATCAATGATCAGTATACCAATGCCGCAGATAGTTTACTAGACCTTTTACTGGCGGCACCTAATAACCAGGGTCAAGCTGTGTTAGCCAATTTTTGGAAGTCTGAAATGCAGTTTAGAAAAGGTCAGTATAGTGAAGGGATTAATTATTTACAAAAGTATTTAGCTGCACCTGTTGTTAATGCCGAAGTGAATTTGAGTAATGCCTATTACAATTTAGGGTTTGCGCAAATGCAATTGCAGCAGTTCTCTGATGCGCTTATGAGTTTTGAAAAAGCCTTGGCTACGGTAAAAATGGGTTCAGCTATTTTTCAGGATCTTGTCATAAAAAAAGCCGATTGCTTTTTTATGTTAAAAGATTTCACCAAGGCACTGGCACTGTATGATCAGGTGATAGACCGTAAATATGACACCGACGATTATGCCTATTTTCAAAAGTCTATTATTTTAGGCGCTTCCAATAAAATATCAGAAAAGCTTGCACTTCTTCAAAAGTTTGTAAAACAGTATCCTGGCTCCGCATTAATCGGTGATGTGTATATGGAAATAGCCAACACCTATTTAGCATCCGAATCCTTTGCACTAGCAGTGGCGCCGCTTCAACAAATTACCACGAGTGCTGCACTTGTTGCTTGGCATCCGGCAGCGTATTTAAAACTCGGTGTTGCCTATTTTAATATCGATAAAAACGACAATGCGCTTGCTGCATTTACAAGTTTACTTGCTAAGTTTCCAAACACCGAAGAGTCTGAGTCATCCATTGAATACATCAGAAACATATTTGTAGAAAATCAAAAGCCACAAGATTTTATTGCCTTTATGGAAGCCAATGGAAAGGCATTGACTGAAACAGAAGCCGATTCATTAACCTATCAGGCGGCACTTCTTCGTTACGAGCAGAAAGATTTTGCGGGAACCAAAAATGGAATCAGTGCTTACATCGATAAATTTCCAAATGGAGCACATATACTAGAAGCACATTTTATGATGGCTTCTATTTATGAGTCAGAAAAAAATACGGTGAGCGCTATTAAGTACCTTACTTATTTAGCATCAAAAGCGCCCAACAAATATGCGACTGACGCAATATTGCACCTGGCAAGGGCCTATTATTTCGAACTCCATGATTATGCAAAGGCTACCAAGTACTATAAAGAATTAGATGCCATGGCTACCGACGAAGCCATTAAAAAAGAAGCGGTACGCGGCTTAATTCGAAGTGCTACAAAACAGTCTAATTGGACCGATGCACTTCCTGCTGCCACTCAAATTCTAGAGATGTCGGGAGCCCCTTCCGACGATAAAATGATGGCTCATTTTGTGCTGGCAAAATCAAAACAGCTAGCAGCCTCACTCGATACTGCTTTCCTTTATTACAAAGAAGTTATTGCATCTGGCAAATCTGAATTTAGCGCCGAAGCCAAGTATCAGCAAGCTAAAATATTATTTGATCAAAACAAGCTTGAGGATTCAGAAAAAATTGCTTTTGAGCAAATTAAAGACTTTGGTTCTTATGAATATTGGGTTACTAAGTCTTATTTATTACTAGGTGATATTTACCATAAGCAGCTCGATTTTTTTAATGCCGAAGCAACGTTTCAAAGTATTATTACCAATGCTACTTTTGAAGATTTGAAAAAAGAAGCAAAAGAAAAATTAGCACAAGTAACCGCTGATAAAGTAAAAAAATAAAAATCGATTCAGATGAATAAAGTTGGGTTTATCATATCTATGACAGCTTTTTGTGCAACACAATTAAATGCGCAATCTGTATCAAAAAATGGGGCAGATACGGCTAAAGTGGTAACGATTACCTCTGCCTTTAAGCCAAGTTTAAGACCGCTATCAAAAGTTAATTTTTTAGCAGCCACGCCATTTGTCGACAACAGTAAGGTGACCATGCAATATGTGATTCCTTCCCAAAATATTAGCTTTGGTTACCAGGCAGTAGCTGTAACACCCTTGGCATATGTACCGGATTCAGTTAAGTTACCTAAACGCAATCATTTTATAAAAGTGGGACTGGGAAATTTAAATACTATTGTAGCAGAAGCGGGATTTAATATAGGGGATGGAATTAAAAACAATACCTACATTGGTGGTGGTTATAAAAAAATGAAAGGTCCCTTATTTGCACAAGAATTTACCGATGTTAATTTCTCTATTAATAGCGCCCATCAAATAGGGGAGGCACACGATTTGAGTGTAAAGTTTACAACAGGATCTACCACCCGATATGCCTATGGGTTTAAGCCTGCTAGCATACCTTATACCAAAGACAATATTTTAAACAAATATAATAGCGCTGGTATCACAGTGCACCTTGCCAATAAAACAGACGCATTTTTTGGGATACATTATACACCTACTATTTCATTTGAATATTTGCAGTCAGGTGTAGATGAAAGAGAATTTGAAACCAGTATAGCAGCACCCGTTTCAAAAAATTTAGGAACCGACTTTAAAATTTCAGTGCAACCCACAGCTAGTTTTTCAACTACCGTTTTACCAACTATTCCAAATAATCTAACGATTGTCAACAATTTATTTTCGATGCCAAGTACATTTAGTTGGATTACAAGTAAATTTCAGGTTCATTTGGGCGCTGCGCCAACCGTTAATAACGGAACATATGCAGTATTACCACAGGTTAGTGGTGTAGCTATACTTCCAAATAATGGCTTACGCATTGAACTTGGTTGGGCTGGTCATTTTGAAAAAAATAATTTACGTTCATTGTCTGCTTTTAATCCTTGGGTTCGCATCCCTAATGATTTTGCAAATACGAAAATCTCAGAACAATTTTTAGGGGTGAAACTTCCATTGGGGGATCATTTCACTTACGGTGCTAGGTTGTCGTTACTGGAATATGAAAACCAAGCGCTTTTTACAAATGCATTTACCGATGGTAGATTATTTAAAGTAATGTTTGAACCTACTATGCGCGCGGTTCAGTTGCAAGCAAATGTTAGCTACACTTTGCAAGATAAATTAAATGTGTTGGGGGGTGTCACCTATAAAAAGTTTTCGGGTTTAAAGGTTCAAAATGAAGCATGGGGATTACTACCACTTGAGCTAAATGGATCACTGCATTGGAAGTTCTCAAATAAACTTTCCTTTACATCCACGTTTTATGCTTGGGATGGGGCACAATCTATGGATGCGCAAATGGCCACAAAAAAACTCCCTGCTGCTGCCGACTTTTCGTTGGGTGCAACCTTGAAAGTTGTAAAATCTGCTAAATTTTGGGTGCAGCTCAACAATTTATTTGATAATAGGTACCAGCGTTGGAACCAATATGAAGTTTTTGGCCGAAATGTTGTGGCGGGATTTGTATATTCGTTCTCTGGAAAATAGAAGGCGCATGTTAGACCATATATACCCTTATTTACTGGTTCATAAAAAGCTACAAATGGCTGGCATTGGTACGCTTCGGTTAATCCCCGTTTCCGCAGCGATTGATCCCAGTGGTTTGAGTATTTCAGCCCCCTATGAAAAAATAAATTTTACACCGGGTCAAGTATCAACCGATGTCTCTTTTATTGCCTGGGTTTCTGCACTCGATCATATTGATATTGATACGGCTACATCAACAACGAATCAAGCGATGGAGGAATTGGCGTCTAGTATTCAATTGAAGCAGCCTGTTCTTATTGCTGGCATTGGTCATTTTCATAAAGAAGGAGCAGATATTTCATTGACGCCGCATGAACCAGTGTATGCTATTCAAGAAGCGCTTCCAATTTCTGGTGGCTTACAATGGTCCTTTAAAAAAGGAACATTGTATCCCTTACAAGCAAAGTCTATCATGGATACTTATTGGTGGGTGGCGGCGCTATTACTTGCTACTGCTGGTGCGGCTGCAATTCTCAACTATTATTATACAATTAACGATCAATTTTAATTCGCCTTTTAATGGCATCTACCATTCATTACCAAGCTTGTCCTATTTGTGCATCTGAATTAATTGGCAAAATCTATGTTGCCAAAGACTATACCGTTTCAGGTGAATTATTTGAAGTATGGCGATGCAACAGTTGTTCAGGTGGATTTACACAAAATGTACCATCAGCTAGTGATATTGGTCCTTATTACGCAGCAGAATCCTATGTTTCTCATACTGATAGTAGTAAAGGTTTTATTAATTCGGTATATCATAAAGTAAGAAGCTATGCGCTGCTTACTAAAAAGAAGTTGGTAACAACACTGGTTGATAAATCTTCGGGAACATTGCTTGATATTGGCGCTGGTACGGGTGCTTTTGTGCATACCATGCAATCTGGTGGTTGGCAGGTAACAGGCCTTGAACCGGATGCAACAGCGGCTCAACAAGCGTTACTAAAATATAATATTAAGTTACAAGCAGCAGCTACAATTTATACATTAGGTTCCCATCAATATGACGCCATTACCATGTGGCATGTGTTAGAACATGTGCATGATTTGCATGGTTATTTTAAAAGATTTTCTGCGCTTTTAAAGCCAGAAGGAATACTTGTAATTGCAGTGCCTAATTATACCAGTACTGATGCAATATTTTATCAGCGAAATTGGGCGGCACTGGATACGCCAAGGCATTTGTATCATTTTTCACCAGCAAGTATGGAGTTACTTGCAAATGCACATGGCTTCAAGCTCGTAACCAAAAAGGCTATGTGGTTTGATGCCTTTTATGTAGCGATGTTAACGGAGCAGCATAACGGCGGATCTTTTGTTAAAGCGATACTAGTGGGACTTTGGTCTAACCTAACAGCACTATTGGATATCAATAAATGTAGTTCGGTGATTTATGCATTTAAGAGAAAGTAATGGGTGTACTATTGTAATGCTACCTTAAAAATAGCGGGCCAATTTTTACCAGTGATATAGGTTGCCTTTTTTACACTATCATACGCAATCCCATTTAATACATTTGTTTCTGTGGTAATGGGTTGGTTTGTTTTTTGCAAAATATTTGTGAAGTCAAATTGTTTTTCAACTTGACCGGTGCCCGTGTTAATCGCTATAATTTTATTTTCACCCCATATATTGGCGTAAATTTTTCCTTCAATCATTTCTAGCTCATTGAGTGAGGCGATATATCCATTGTTGTCAAATACCCCCAAGGTTTTTTCGATGGCTAGGGTGGAAGGGTTTACGAAATATAAATTACTACTACCTGTACTAATAATAAGCTGGTCATTAAAATGTGTGATCCCCCAACCCTCGTAGTTCCAATTAAATTCTTTTTCTTTTTTAAAGGTACTAGCATCGTAAACAAACACTTTGTGGTTTTGCCAGGTTAGTTGGTAGATTTTGTTTTTGTAAACAGTGATACCTTCTCCAAATAAACTATCTGCCAAGGATGAGGTTTGAAGTGCTTTGCCTGTGGTAAGATCAATTTTCAAAAGCTTGCTTTGGTTGGTAAGGCCTGTCCCTTCATAAATGGTATTGTTATGCCAAATAAGACCTTGAGTAAAGGAGCTGGTATTGTGTGGGTATACCGCAAGAATGTTGAACGTGCCATTAATAGGGGCTTGAATCGCTGCTTCCGGAGGCGTTTCATTTGCTTCAGTAACTTGATTGGGTTGACAACCAAAAAGGGTAGAGGCAACAAGTAAAAAGTATACAAGATTTTTTTTCATGCAGCAGGCGTTGAATTAAACGTTAAATCTGAAATGCATGATATCACCATCTTTAACAAGGTATTCTTTTCCTTCAATTCTTAATTTGCCATTGTCTCTACATGCAGCTTCACTGCCTAGGTTTACATAGTCATCGTAGGCAATTACCTCGGCTTTAATAAAACCTTTTTCAAAATCAGTGTGGATGACACTAGCGGCCTGTGGCGCTTTCCAGCCTTTTAATATGGTCCAGGCTCTTACTTCCTGAACACCTGCTGTAAAGTAGGTGTCTAGATTTAATAATTTATACGCAGATCTAATTAAACGATTTAGGGCTGGCTCTGTCATTTTATATTCTTCCATGAACATTTGCTTATCGTCTGCAGATTCTAGCTCTGTAATTTGGGCTTCAATGTTATTGCACATCACAATTACTTGAGCACCTTCCAAAGCAACGGCTGCTGTTAGCATTTCAGAATATTTATTGCCCGTATGCATACTCGCCTCATCTACGTTTGCAACGTATAAGACAGGTTTATCTGTAAGTAAAAATAAATCAGCAACAGCTACATTTTCTTCTTTGGAAAGTCCTAACGAATAAATGCTTTTGCCGGTCTCTAAATGCGTTTTACAACGCGATAAAATTTCAAATTCTGCTTTAGCTTTGGTATCCGATCCAACACGCGCCATTTTTTCTACGCGTTGCATTTTCTTTTCTACACTTTCTAAATCTTTTAATTGCAGTTCTGTATCAATAATTTCTTTATCGCTTACGGGGTTAATAGCACCTTCTTCTCTTAACACATTTTCATCCTCAAAACAACGAATGACATGAATGATGGCATCTACTTCTCTAATATTACCTAAGAATTTATTGCCTAGTCCTTCACCTTTGCTTGCTCCTTTTACAAGGCCGGCTATATCAACAATCTCCATTTGGGTAGGAACAATACGGTCAGGAATAACAAGTTCCGCCAACTTGTTTAAACGCTCATCCGGAACATCTACAAGGCCTACATTTGGCTCAATGGTACAGAAACGGTAGTTGCTAGCCTGGGCTTTAGCGTTAATGCTTACTGCATTAAATAATGTTGATTTTCCTACGTTGGGTAGTCCTACGATGCCTGCCTTTAAAGCCATAATTGAAACCTTTTTAAGTAAGGTGCAAATATAGCTCCAATATTTTTTATATTCACCCCATAAATTAACCCAGATGGCACTAAATATTGTATGGATCGCCTTTTTTATTGTGGCTTTTGTGATTGCCTTATATAAGTTTTTGTTTTTACACGATACAGAAGTGTTTAAAACCCTTGTAGATGGTATGTTTGATAGTGCCAAAGGTTCTGTCATTGATGTTGCTTTCCCATTAGCCGGTACCATGGTTTTCTTTTTAGGACTCATGAATATTGCAGAGCGCGCAGGCGCTATTAATTGGATTGCGCGGTTACTTAATCCGTTTATGAAAAGGCTGTTTCCAGAAGTACCTGAAAAGCATCCTGCCATGGGTCAAATGGTCATGAATTTTAGTGCTAATATGCTCGGGTTAGATAATGCAGCAACCCCATTTGGTTTAAAAGCCATGGAAAGCCTTCAATCCATTAATCCAGATAAAGAAAAAGCAACCAATGCGCAAATCATGTTTTTGGTGCTGCATACGAGCGGTCTTACCTTAATTCCACTTACAATCATTTCTTACCGTTTGGCAGCAGGCTCTACCGAAGCGGCTAGTGTGTTTATTCCATGTGTGCTGGCCACTATCTGTACCACACTTGCTTCTATATTTATTGTGGGGATCAAGCAAAAATTAAAATGGGACAAAGTTCTTTTAACTTGGTTGTTGGGGCTTGTGGCGCTGGTGGCAGGCATGCTCTTTTTTGTTCAGCAAATGGGGGCGGAACAAAAAGAAATATTTAGCCGTGTTACTGGTAATATGATTTTACTATTACTTGTCGTATTGATTATAATTGGCGGAATGCTTAAAAAAATAAATGTTTTTGATGCCTTTATTGATGGTGCCAAAGGAGGGTTTGATGTGATTTTAAAAATCATTCCATACCTCGTTGGTATGCTGGTTGCCATTCGTGTATTTAGAGACAGTGGTGCACTGGGTTATATGGTAGATGGCCTTAGTTGGGTAATTGGATTAACGGGGGTTGATACAGCCTTTACGCCTGCCTTGCCGGTAGCTATTATGAAACCTTTTAGTGGTAGTGGTGCAAGAGGGCTCATGCTAGATGTAATGAAATCAAATGGCCCCGATTCTTTTGTAGGAAAATTGGCCTCTACGTTTCAGGGGTCTGCTGATACTACTTTTTACATCATCGCCCTTTATTTTGGAAGCGTAGGTATAAAAAAAGTACGCTATGCGATATGGGCCGGTGTGTTAGCGGATTTAATTGGTGTAGTGGCTGCAATACTTATTGGCTATGTATTTTTTATGTAGTTTTCTCGCCAGCCATTTCCATAACTATTTTCCATTCGGCGGGTTTTACCGTTTGAACGGATAGTCTGCCAAGTCTTACAAGGTCCATGTCTTGTAGTTTAGCATGTGCCTTAATATCTGCAAGCTTTACGGTTTTTTTAAGCTTTTTAAACGGCTTAAAATCAACAACAAGCCATGCTGGATCTGGGGTGGTAGGGTCTTGGTATGATTCCTTGACAACTTTTGCAATACCAACAATTTCCATGCCTTCATTGGAGTGGTACCAAAAAGCGAGATCGCCTTTTTTCATGGATCTTAAATTATTTCGTGCGCCATAATTTCTAACGCCATCCCAAAATGTTTGTTTATCCTTTTCAAACTGATCCCAACTGTATTTGAAAGGTTCTGATTTGATAAGCCAGTAATTCATTTTGAAAGCTATTTAAGTCGTATAAAATTATGCTTCGCTAGCAAGTACGTCAGCTAAATGCAGGACTTTTAATCCTGAGTGTTTGTGTGTTAAACAACCATCTATGTGCATCAGACAGCTCATATCGGTGCTAATAATATATTCGGCACCCGTAGCTGCTGCGTTGGTGGTTTTTTGATCACCCATTGCAATACTAATCGGTTCAAATTTCACAGCAAAGCTACCTCCAAATCCACAGCAGGTTTCTACGTCGTTCATTTCAACGAGTTCCAAACCTTTTACTTTACTGAGTAGCTTACGCGGCTCTGTTTTGGTATTACATTCTCGAAGCGCTGCACAACTGTCATGATAGGTAACTTTACCATTAAATGTGGCGCCTACATCATCAATTTTTAAAATGTTGATTAAAAAATCCGAGAGTTCGTAAATACGAGCCGATGTTTTTTTAGCAACATTAATTTGCGCAGAGTTCTCGTAAAGTTTGCCGTAGTAATTTTTAACAAAGCCAGTACAGCTAGCACTAGGGGCTACAATATAATCTGTGCCGTTAAAATCATCTAAGAATTTATCACAAACACTTTTAGATTCTGACCAAA
>JBMSJE010000031.1:0-18292 GCA_049418605.1 Sediminibacterium sp.
GTTCCGTTAATAACCGCTTCTAAAACAGCACCAGGAATTACTTTTTTATTTCTATCAATCGTAGAAGAAAACAAAATATTATCTGTTACACCCACACAAAGCAAATCGTCTAAATTCATCGCAACGGCATCAATAGCGATACCTTCCCACACAGAAATATCACCGGTTTCTTTCCAATACAAATAAGCTAAAATACTTTTGGTACCGGCCCCATCGGCGTGCATGATATTTACATAGTTATCATCACCCATCATGTAATCGGGATACATTTTACAAAAAGCATGTGGATACAGCCCTTGGTCTAGCTTTTGAATTGCTGCGTGTACTTCTTCCTTTTGAGCCGAAACCCCTCGTTTAGCGTATAAAGACATTGTTATAGAATAAATATGAACAAAAACCGGTATCCATGGCAAAGGTAAGTAAAAGAGGGAAAGAGTATCCTAGCAAATGGCCCAAGATTGGATTTTCCCGCTTATTTTTGCCGCTGATTATGAAAGTCCACTACGAACTAGCGCCCTCCTTACCAACTTTTAACAATGCCGTGCTTACAATCGGCACTTTTGATGGGGTGCACAAGGGTCATCAAAAAATCTTACAACAACTTAAAGAAACCGCTGCCCTGGTAAATGGAGAAACGGTTATCATCACTTTTCATCCCCACCCCCGTAAAATTGTTTCGTCGGTACCTGGTGATGTAAAGCTTTTAACCACCCTGCAAGAAAAAATAATGTTATTAGAAAAAGCAGGTATCGACCATTTGGTAGTGGTCCCTTTTGATCATCATTTTTCTAACTTGACCGCCAGAGCATACATTACAGATTTTATAGTGACTTATTTTAAACCACACACGGTTGTTATTGGTTACGATCACCGGTTTGGGAAAGGCAGACAGGGCGATTTTCAACTACTAGAGCAAGTAGGTGTAGAAAAAGGATTTGAAGTGAATGAAATATCGGAACAAGTAATTCAAGAGTCTGTTGTGAGTTCTACAAAAATAAGAGCATCCATTGCAGCACATGATATTGAAACCGCAAACACTTTTTTAGGTTATCCTTATTTTTTTGACGGCCTAATTGTAGAGGGGAATAAAATAGGTCGAACCATTGGCTATCCAACCGCTAATTTGCATATTGCTTCTGAAGAAAAATTGATTCCAAGCGATGGCGTATATGCAGTTCGTGTTTCAATCAATGATGAAAAAGAAGTATATGCCGGCATGATGAATATTGGTGTAAGGCCTACTATCGATGGTAAAAAAAGAGTGGTTGAAGTAAACATCTTTGATTTTGACGCCGATATTTATGGCGCACAATTAAAAGTTGAACTCTATTATTATTTAAGAGGCGAGGTAAAGTTTGAAGGTTTGGAAGGGTTAAAAGCACAGCTTTTACAAGACAAAAACAAAGCCGCTACTTTATTGCAAGGCGCTGTTTAAGGAATCATTAATTAAGCAATCATTTTAACGGCTAATTCCTTTAATAAAGCTGCATCAGAAGTTCCGGCATCGTGCACACCAATGCTTCTTAAATTATATTGATGCAGTAGTAGCAAAACTTTTTCGATGCCCTCATAATCATAACGGCGCGCAGTAGCAATGTATTCTTTTACAAAAAACGGATTTACGCCAAGCGCCGCAGCTGCCGACTGTTCGGTTATACTTGGAAGGCTATACAGCATAAACACTTTACTAAAATAATTATAAAGCGCTGGAAGTATCATTTGAATAGGCGCTGCCTTAGGGTTTGCCTCAAAATAATGTATGATTCTGACAGCTTTAGCAAGGTCTCTTTTGCCAAGCGCATCTTGTAGTTCAAACACATTAAAATCCTTACTAACGCCAATGTATTTTTCAATATCGTCTTCTGTAATATTTTTTCGATCCGCCAAATTAACAGCTAATTTTTCTACTTCATTTTGAAGTCTACTTAAATCATTTCCAATGTGATCTACAAGTAAATGAAGCGCCTTGGGCGCCATGGTTAATTTATGTGAAGCCACCATTTGATTCACCCATTCTGGCAGCTGACTATCATACATTTTTTTGGTGGTAAGCATCTCCCCTTTTGATTTTAGGGTTTTTGCTAATTTAGAGCGACCATCTACTTTTTTTTCTTTGAAGCTAACTACAAAAATGGTAGACGATAATGGATTGTCAATATAAGATTCTAGTTTTTCGATGTCGCGCATATGCTGCGCTTCTTTCAAAATAACCACCTGCTTTTCTGCAAACATGGGGTAACGCATACAAGCGTTCACCACCGAAGACCAATCGGCATCTTTTCCATAAAAAATGGAGAGATTAAAACTAGCTTCTGCCTCTGGTAAAATCTTGTGCTCGGCAAAATGTACCACTTGATCAATAAAAAAAGGCTCGTCCCCTTCTAGCCAATAAATAGGCTTGAAATTCCCTTTTTTCCAATCAGCAATGATTTTTTCGGCAGACATACTGCAAAGATGCTAGAAAATCTTATCAAATTGCTAAAACTAGGTTTGTTTCGAGCGATTTTATTTAATTTGCAGCAAAACAATATATATGTCTGTAAGTAACGGAAACAATAGCAACAATAAAGGGATCATTCTTTTTTTAGTGGTAGCACTAGTAGGAAGCTGGGCTTATTTTTTATATAGCAATAACCAACACCAAGACACGGTTACCCTTATGGAAACCAAAATCCAGTTTGTAGATAGCAGTAGAGGGGCTATCCAAGAGGCTTACAACATAGTTGCCGCAAAAGCCGATTCATTAACGCTCAATAATAGTCAACTACAAGGAGCATTAGCCGATAGAGGCAATGAAATTCAGCAACTAAAATCAAATATTAGTGCGATTATCAAAAATAAAAAAGCGTCTGATTCCGATTTATCGTTAGCACGTCAAATGATACTTGAATTAAATGGCAAAGTAGAAGGCTTGTTTGCTGAAATTGAAAAATTAAAAGGTGAAAACAAACAATTGACTGTTGCCAATGAGCAGTTAAATACCGAAAAGTCTCAACTCACAAACGACAAACAAAATTTAGAGCAAAATTTATCTGCTACTAAAAAAGAACTCGACGAAAAAGTGGATGTCGCTTCTACCCTACACGCATCTAATATTGGTATTGCAGCACTAAATGTAAAAAACAATGGCTCCGCAAAAGCAACCACTTCTGCAAAACGTGCCGACCTTATCCGTATTTCTTTTACCCTAGATCCTAATAGAATTGCGGCATCAGGTAACAAAGATGTTTATGTATGTGTGACAGGTCCTGATGGCAAAGCTATTTCGGAAGGTGCTTCTTTCAATACTAGAGAAGATGGTACCAGAGCATTTACAAGCAAAGTAAGTGTTAATTACGAACAAGGGAAAGCAAGCCAAGTAAGTTTTGATTGGAAACAAGCAGCCGCTTTTCAAATGGGCAATTATAAGATTGAAATTTACAATAACGGTTTTAAAATTGGAGAAGGGGTGACAAGCCTTAAAAAAGGTGGCTTGTTTTAATTGACCATGAAACAATTGAGGTGGTCGGGTTTACTCGTTTTTATTGCCATACTTTTTGTATGCGCTACCCTATTTTATTCGACGTATGTGGCTGGTAAAATTGCCAATACCGAAAGAAAATATGTGCGCGAATGGATACAAGCGCAACAAACCATTTTAAGTAGTAAAGACAGTAGCAACTTAAATCTTGCCACACAAATTAGTGCCGACAATGAAGATATCCCTATCATTGAAACCAATGAAAAAGAGGTCCCTACCGGCAACGCGCTTAACCTAGACAGCGCAAGCATTGTATCAGATAGCTTGTACCTGACAAAAAAATTAGCTGAATTTAAAAAGTTTTCTAAGAAACCCATTGTTGTAGTTATTAGTGATTCGCCTTATGTAGCCAACCACTATTATTATGGCCCCAGCAAGCTCTTACAAGAAGTAAAGTGGTATCCCTATATTCAACTCTTTATTGTGGCGCTATTTGTATTTATTGCAGTCGCTGCGGTACGCACAAGGTATAAAAATGAGCAAGATAAATTATGGCTAGGCATGGCCAAAGAAACCGCTCACCAACTTGGTACACCGGTTTCTAGCCTTCAAGGTTGGATTGCCTTATTAAAAGAAAAAGAAAATAAAGACCCCATTGTTTTTGAAATTGAAAAAGACATTGAAAGACTAGAACTTATATCAGATCGTTTTGGAAAAATAGGAAGCACCCCACAACTTATTCGCAGCAATCCTTTTACAGAAATTGAACGCATGGTCGCTTACATGAAAGTTAGATCTAGTAAGCAAGTTGTATTTGAATGTAATTTGCCAACCGAAGTTTTTGTTATGCTCTCTGCACCCCTTTTTGATTGGGTATTAGAAAACCTAATTAAAAATGCATTAGACGCAACAGAAGGCGCTGGCAGAATTACCATTATGGCTGCGGTGCAAAATAAGCAAGTGATTATTTCAATTACAGATACGGGTAAAGGCATGGATAGTGAAACGGCCAATCAAATATTTGAACCTGGCTATACGACTAAAAAAAGAGGTTGGGGACTCGGACTTCCACTTAGTAAAAGAATTATGGAAAGCTATCATCAGGGTAAATTATTTATCAAACAAACAGAGCCAGGAAAAGGCACTACCATTTGTTTACAATTACCTATGGTCGAATAATTACTGCAACACAATGGCGCTTAACGCGGGCAACTGCAAAGTAAGCTCATACCATTTTTTTTGACTATCTACGCAAACACATGGTATAGCTGGGTTGTACACAACACCCGTTCCCCAAAAATCTTGATGGTCACTATTAAACATTTCCTGCCACTGCTGTTTTCCTTGCACGCTAATTTTCCAATCATGCCTTACAACAGGTGTAGCATTAATGATAACAACAATATCGTTGGCAGGATTTTTTCCTTTACGTTTAAAGGCCATTACCGATTCGGATCTGTGCTGTAAGTCTATCCATTCAAAACCAGCAGGATCAAATTGAAGTTCAAACATTGCAGGCTCAGAGGTATACAACTCATTTAGCTTTTGTACACAATATTTCATGCCGCGATGACTTGGATGCGAAAGCAAATGCCAAGGCAGTTCTGTTTTATAATTCCATTCGGTAGTAGCTGCAAATTCGTTACCCATAAACAAAAGCTTAGCACCAGGATGCATATACATATAGGTATACAGTAGCCTCAAATTTGCAAACTTCTGCCATTCATCACCAGGCATTTTATAAATCATCGGGCTCTTGCCATGCACCACTTCATCATGACTTAGTGGTAGCATAAAATTTTCATCGTAGTAGTACATCATACTAAATGAAAATTTATCTTGAAGGCCTGAGCGCATCAGCGGATCTGCTTTAAAATAATCTAGGGTATCATGCATCCATCCCATCATCCATTTCATACCAAAACCAAGTCCATCCATAGATGTTGGCTTACTAACCCCTGGCCAATCCGTGGCTTCTTCCGCAATGGTTTGAATATCCGGAAAATCGCGGTAGAGTGTTTCATTTAAATCTTTAATAAAAGCAACCGCCTCTAAATTACCATCACCTCCAAATTCATTGGGTTCCCAGTCACCCACTTTTCTACTATAATCTAAGCGCAACATAGAGCTAACAGCATCCACCCGGAGTCCATCAATATGAAACTGATCGATCCAAAAACGGGCGCTACTAATTAAAAAAGATTTGACTTCGCCACGTTTGTAATTAAAAATATAAGAGTTCCAATCGGGATGAAAACCTTTGCGCATGTCTGCGTACTCGTAGGTATGTGAACCATCAAATAAATAAAGTCCGTGAGCGTCATACGGAAAATGCGATGGCACCCAATCTAAAATAACACCAATACCTGCGTTATGAAAAGCATTGATGAATGCTGCAAAATCTTGTGGGTTTCCAAACCTTGATGTGGGTGCAAAAAATCCTGTACCCTGATAACCCCAACTCCCATCAAATGGATGTTCCATAACAGGCATGAGCTCAATATGCGTGAAGCCCATTTCAAGTACATACGGCACCAACCTTTCCGCAATTTGTGCATAGGTATTGTAACTGCCTTCATCTGAAGGAATAGGACGCATCCAACTAGCCAAATGCATTTCATACACTGAAATAGGAGCATCTAATGCATTTTTGTTTTTTCGATGCTCCATCCAATGTTGATCGGACCAATTATAATTTGTTTGCCAGGTAATGGAAGCAGTATCCGGTCTTTTTTCGGCGTAATGTGCAAAGGGATCTGCCTTGTTAAGCTGTACACCTTCAAATCCATGAATATGGTATTTGTAGAGTTCCCCCGCTACTACCCCCGGAATAAACCCTTCCCAAATGCCAGATGCATCTGGTCTAACATGCAGCGGATGAGATGATTCATTCCAACCATTAAAATTACCGGTAACAAAAACAGCAGTAGCACTTGGTGCCCACACCGCAAAATACGTCCCGCTTGTACCGTTTACATCTATTTGTTTGTTACCAAAAACTTTGTACAACTGGTAATGCGTGCCAGCCTGAAAATTACGCACATCCGTTTCTGAAAACAGGGAGTATTCCCAAACAGATGCTTGTGCTGGATGTAAAGAATGTTCAGTTGCCAATGTAGTTGTTTGGTGTAAGGTACAACCTTTATTTATTCAATTCAATAATCCACATTTGCTTTGCTGGAATTGAAAATTGAGTGCCCACTTGATAGCCCGTTACCACTTCTTTTCCGCCATTAAAACCATTTGTTATTTCGGCATAATCAGAAAACTGAACGTCTTGTGCTTTTTCGTTGCTATTTACAACACACATGATGGTTTGGTTGTCTGCTTTTCTGAAATAAACAAAATAGCCATCTTTGGGAACAAACATGGTCGTACTACCCTTTGTTAATGCAGGCGATCCTTTTCTAAAATTGGCAATTGTTTTTACAAAATTAAAGGCGTCATTTTCTTTTGCGTTTCTGCCACTCGCTTCAAATTTATTAACCGCATCACCCGGAAAACCACCCGGAAAATTTAAACGCACCATGGCATCACTTGGGTTCATAAAGTTTTTCATGAGAATTTCTGTACCATAGTATAACTGTGGAATACCACGGGTTGTAAGCAATAAACCAATACCCATTTTAAATTTATTATAGTCTTCACCCACCATCGATAAAAAACGGTTGTTATCATGATTGTCTAGGAAAATACTATTGTTTAAAGGATTCTTATATAAAATATCTTGCGATAAAGTCACATACAATTTAGACAATCCATTGTCCCAACTAAATGGCTGGTTTACGGCATCTAAAAAACTGTAATGCACTGGGAAATCAGTAACACCTTCTACATTATGTTTAAAAGGGACATCCATGGTATTGCGCGTAAAATAAGCAGTACCTGTTACAGATCTAGAAACTGTTTCTCCAAAAATAGTAAGCTTGGGATATTCAAGCATTAATGCATCGTTAACCCGGTTCATAAAAGCCTCATCGCAATATTTATAGGTATCTACCCTCCAACCATCAACACCAAATGTTTCGGTGGACCAAATGGCGTGCTGAACTAAATAATTAGAAACATAAGGGTTTCGCTGGTTTACATCTGGTAAATGTGGCACAAACCAACCATCTAACATTTTCTTTTTATCAATCGCACTTCCATTGTTTGAATACACGGTTTCTTCTCTGTGTGTACTACCCGTATAACTATCCCACTGATTGATCCAATCAAGTGCTGGGGCATCATCATGCATCCAGTGCTTATCACCAACATGATTATAAACGGCGTCTTGAATTAATTTTAATCCATTCTTATGCATCGCATCAGATAAAGATTTGTACGCCTCGTTACCACCAAAACGTTTGTCCACTTTGTAATGATCTGTAAACCAGTAGCCATGATAACCACTCATCCATCCTGCAGCTTCTTTACTTTGCGGCATATCATTTTCAATAATGGGACACATCCAAATAGAGGTCATACCCAGTTCCTTGATGTAATTTAAATGGTTTTCTACCCCCTTTAAATCACCTCCATGACGAAGGAGTATATCGCTTGGATTTGCAACACTATCACGCATGTCTTTAAATGCATCATTGGTTTTATCTGCGTTACTAAAACGGTCTGGCATGAGTAAATAAACAGCATCTTCACTACGAACCCCTTGTGCGAATTTTGTTCCGTTGCCTTCTCTTCTATTGAGTAGCGCCCAGTCGTATACGGTTACTCTACCAGTGTTTGTAGCACTAATTTTTACATTACCCGCTTTTGCAGTAGGTGCAATGGTAAGATCAAGCGCCACATATTTACCGTTTGTAAAGCTGTGGGTTTTGGTTAAGGTCACACCTGGGTATTTTACCTCAAATTTTGCCTTTGAAAAACCTGGATCTGTACTTCTTAAAAGTACTTGTACTTTATTTAGTTTCATACCCACAAACCAATTGGTAGGATACATAGTCACTTGTTGTGCAAAAACAAACTGTACAAAACACAGAAAGGATACAAAAGAAATAATTTTTTTCATGTTTATTATTTTGAAAATTCAATCAATTATTTACTGACCAACTTTGATGCACCAGGATCATATACAAATAAAACACTTACCGATGCGCATAGCATTAAAAACCCTGCAAGCACAATTGCATAAATAGGTTGTCCACCATAAATATGTTTCACAATCCAACCACCACAAATGCCATTAACAATTTGAGGAAGTGTTATAAAGAAATTAAAAATACCCATGTAAATACCAAGTTTTCCAGCCGGAATAGAGCCTGATAAAATCACATACGGCATGGCTAAAATGCTAGCCCACGCAAGCCCTACGCCAATCATAGAATAGGTGAGCATGGCTGGATCGGTAATAAAGTAAATAGATACTAGACCAATGCCTCCTGCAAACAAAGAGAAAGCATGTGTCCCTTTTCGGCCTAAAAATTTAGCAACCACTGGTAAGAATAACGCGTAAATAGCAGCTACTAAATTATACGTACCAAACGCAGACCCCACTTTATTTCCTGCCTCATTGTATGCCACAGATAAAACATCATCACCAAATAATTTATAAACATGTGTTGCTACTGCATCGGTTGTAAATACCCACATACTAAAAAGTGCAAACCAAGAAAAAAATTGAACCAGCCCTAGCTGCTTCATGGTGCGCGGCATTTTTTTAAAATCAACAAATATTTCTGACAAGCCTGCTTTTTTTGTTGCTTCTGATTGTTCACCATGATACTGCTCATACTGTGCAGGCGGATATTCTTTAGAAAAAAATACCGTCACTAAAATAGCTATAATAAATACTGCGGCCCCAATATAAAACGCATACTTGATATTGTCTGCAACACCCGATGGGCCTGCTTCTTGCGAGAACCCCAGTTTAGCCAACCAACCCGGAAGTTCAGATCCTGCAACAGCGCCAACACCAATTAAAAATGTTTGCACCGCAAAACCGCTTGTACTTTGTGCGTCTGGTAAATTATCGGCAACCAGCGCTCTAAAAGGTTCCATCGCAACATTAAATGAAGCGTCCATGATCATGACAATACCTGCGCCAATCCAAAGTGCTGGAACAACAGATGCAACAGCACCTGCATTGGGTAAAAATAAAAGTGCCAAAGAAGAAAGTAAAGCACCTACTAAAAAATAAGGTTTTCGTCGCCCAATTCTGTTCCAAGTTCGATCACTGTAATGTCCAATAATGGGTTGCACGAGCATACCCATGAGTGGAGCAACAATCCAAAACGCAGGAAGTTGATCCACGTCGGCACCAAATGAACGGAGTATTCGGCTGGCATTACCATTTTGAAGTGCAAACCCAAATTGAATACCCAAAAAACCAAAACTCATGAAAAAGATTTGGCCTAGTGATAACCTAGGTTTGGGTTTTACGCCAACTAAGGGCGTTGGACTAGCAGATGAATTTGACATAGCAATCGTATTTAGCAATGTGTAAAAAATACATATCCACTAAAATAGTCAAAAAAACTATCCAAACACCTACTCAATCACAAAACCGTCGGGTAAAATGGCCATTTTTTTAACCACTACAATGCCGTCTTTTACCGCGTACAAAGGGTGATCGGTATTGGCGAGGTGCTTCCCTCCTTTTATAATTACATCGTTACCAATACGGCAGTTTTTGTCAATAATGGCAGATTCTATCACACAGCGCTGCCCAATACCAATAAGTGGCTTACCGGCAGCTGTGTTTTCATGAATTTGTTCGAGGGTTTCGTAATAATCGTTACCCATGATATATGCATTACGAATAGTGGTGCCGCTTCCAATTCTAGCACGAATACCCACCACCGATTGTTCGATGGCATCTGCTAAAATAATAGAACCTTCTGCAATGATGCTTTTATTAAGTCTAGTACCGCTAATTTTTGCAGGAGGCAGCATACGGGCCCTGCTATATACTGTTTTGGCATTATCAAACAAGTTAAACTGCGGCACTTCATCTGTGAGGCCAATATTGGCTTCAAAAAATGAATAAATATTTCCAATGTCGGTCCAATAGCCATCGTATTGGAAACTCACCACTTTGTAAGAATCAATGGCCTGCGGCATAATTTCTTTACCAAAATCTGTGGCGTTCGGATGCACCTCGTTGAGTAAATGATAGAGTGCTTTTTTACTAAAAATATAAATGCCCATTGAAGCTAAATAATGTTTACCTGCGGCTTGCATGGCTGCACCTGTATCGCTTGCCCAATCAGGTAACAAATCAGGTGCTGGCTTTTCTATAAATGAAGTAATTAAATTTTCATCGTTGGTTTTTAAAATACCAAACTCGGGCGCGTCTCTACGATCAACTGGAATGGTCGCAATAGAAATATCGGCACCTTTAGCCATATGCGCTTGCCACATTTCACTAAAATCCATTTGATAGAGTTGATCGCCACTTAAAATTAAAATGTAATCGAAATCTAAATTTGATATATGACGCAGTGATTGACGAACCGCATCGGCAGTACCTTGGAACCATCCTGGATTATCGGGGGTTTGCTCCGCCGCTAAAATATCGACAAAGCCACTACTAAAAGCACTAAAATGATAGGTGTTTTTAATATGCTTATTAAGTGACGCCGAGTTAAACTGCGTTAACACAAACATGCGGTTGATATGACTATTAATACAATTACTAATAGGAATATCTACAAGCCGGTACTTACCTGCAATAGGCACAGCAGGCTTGGATCTACTCACTGTTAAAGGAAACAATCTTGACCCGGCACCGCCACCTAAAATAACAGCCAACACTGATTTTGAAATCGTACTCATACTTTTATTTTTTAGTATCCATGTTATATTGATTCGTAAACATTGGTATAGGACTGAACGGTTTGCTCCCAACTATGATTGATTTGCATCATCCGTTCACGCATCCACAACAAATGTTTTTTATTGTCAAATATTGCTATGGCACGTCCAATAGAATCTACAATATCTTTTTCATTCGCATGCGTAAACCTGATACCATAACCGCCCTCATCTCCCATATCTACAACCGTATCTTGAAGTCCCCCAGTGCTGCGCACCATGGGCACTGTCCCATAACGCATCGCATAGAGCTGATTTAAACCACAAGGTTCTACCCTTGATGGCATGAGTAAAAAATCGGCGGCTGCATAGAGCCCATGACTCAACGATTCGTTGTATCCTAAACTAATTTTTACATCATGATTATTGGCATGGGCCAAATTTGTTAGGCCGGCTTCTATGGCGGGTTCACCACTTCCTAAAATAATATAAGACGCTTTTGCGCCATACCTTTGAACAGCTATATGTAGAGCCCCAGGTAAAACATCGGCAGCTTTTTCACCCACCAGTCTTCCTATAAAAACAAACAGTGGCTTTGAAGTATCTAATCCAAACTGATCACAAACATTTTGTTTGTTTTTTTGCTTTCCAACTGTCACCGTATTTACAGAAAAATGCTCTGTTAAATAACTATCTGTTGCTGGATTCCAAACCTCATGATCAATTCCATTTAAAATACCAATACACTTATTTTTTTCTGCGGCAATTAATGTTTCGAGACCATTGGCATGATGCATGAGCTCTTGCATATAACTTGGACTTACCGTTGTAACTTTTGATGCACATTTGATAGCAGCAGCTAGTGGATTGATACTACCCCCCCAATCAAGTAACCCTTTTTTAGACAAGTCCCACCTTGGAATTAATGTTGATTTATTCCAATCCATCCAGCCCTGATACTGGGCATTATGAATGGTTAATACGGTTGGCACTTCTTTTAAATTTTGATAATCATAAGAGTGCTGCATCATAAACGGAATAAGACCCGCATGATAATCGTGGCAATGCACAGCAGTTGGTTTGTGATTCCAATGAGACATCCAGTGCACTACTGCAATTTGAAAAGCGGTAAAACGCTCAACATCATCGGGGTAACCATAAATTTTTTGACGATCTAATAAACCCGCAATATCCACTAGGTAAAAATCAAAACCAAGTTTGTTGCTGACTTCTTTAATGATAGTGTACTCAAATTCCCAACCACCCATATAGGCTTTGGCCTTATAATCCACGACCCAATCAGAAGTATATAAAAATGAAGTGCGGTACATAGGCGTCACCACTTTTGAGGTGATCCCTGCTTTATTTTGATATTTTGGTAGCGCTCCTACAACATCTCCAAGGCCGCCAGCCTTGGCCACAGGATAACATTCGGCACTGATATGAACCACTTCCATAGCGCTTATTCTAGGTTTACAACTAATGTAAGCATTTATTCTATGCCTACAAATTCTAGTTTTACTTTTTCGGTACCTAATTTATTATTATTTTAGAGCCTACTAACAAATTAAACGATTGATATGAGCCAACCTAAACAACCCACCAACACCGGTGCACTTGCTACCCTTGTGATGGTATTTTTCTTTTGGGGATTTATTGCTGCATCAAACAGTATTTTTATTCCTTTCTGTAAAACACATTTTAACCTGAACAATTTTCAGTCTCAACTGATTGGTTCTGCATTTTATGGAGCTTATTTTATTGGCTCATTATTCTTGTTTATATTTTCCAACGTTTTAGGGAAAGACTTGCTTAATAAAATTGGTTATAAAAAAGGGATCATTTACGGACTACTTATTTCTGTGGTAGGCGCCTTACTTATAATACCTTCTGCCAATGCTAATTCTTTCCCAGCTATTTTAGCTTCCTTTTTTGTGGTAGCGCTTGGGTTTTCTTTGCAACAAACTGCAGCTCAACCATTTGCTATTTCACTTGGCGACCCATCTACCGGTTCCCACCGCTTGAATTTAGGGGGTAGTATTAATTCATTAGGAACTACACTAGGTCCTATCATTGTGAGCTTCTTCTTATTTGGAACAGCCGATAGTAAAGCAGCCGTGGTAACCGTTACCAACATTAATATTTTATACCTTATTGTGGCTGGTGTATTTGCAGCAGTAGCATTAATTTTTGCATTCTCTAATTTACCAGAAGGTAAAAATGACGAAGCTTTTGAAAAAGCAAACAAAGCGTCTTCTAGTTTATTAATGATGACACTTTTAATTGGTGCTATTATTATTGTTGGTCAATTTACTGAAGTTCCAAAGCTTACATTACTTCTGCTTTCTTTGCTAGCGGTAGTAGGTATCTTGTTTTATTCTAACAGCAGTGCTATCAAAAATAATGATGGTTGGGGCGCTATGAAATATCCTCAATTAATTTATGGCATGATTGGCATTTTTGTTTATGTTGGTGTTGAAGTAACCATTGATAATAATTTTGGTGCATTATTAAAAATACCAGGCTACTTAACCGCAGAAGGACTTGATGAAAGTGCCATTTCAAAATACATATCTCTTTACTGGGGTAGTTTAATGATTGGCAGATGGACCGGTGCCATTAGCGTATTTAATTTAAAAGGAACCCTTAAAACAGTTATGATGATTGTGGTTCCATTTATTGCATTTGGTGTTGTACTTGGTGTGAGCCAGGTATATGGTAACGATGTAACTGATTTATTTGGGTACGCTGTATTTATTGCAATTGCAATAGCTGCTTTCTTTTATGGTCAAGAAAAACCAGTTAAAACATTACTAGCTGTTTCTGTACTCGCTGCTGCTTGTATGCTTGTTGGCGTATTTACAAACGGCATTGTTTCGGTATATGCATTTATGGCTGGAGGACTTTGCTGTTCAGTTATGTGGCCTTGCATTTTCTCATTAAGCGTTGCTGGTTTAGGAAAATATACTAGTCAAGGGTCTGCATTTTTAATTATGATGATTTTAGGAGGTGCTATTATCCCGCCACTTCAAGGAACAATTGGTGATATGTCAGCAGTTGGTATGCACAAATCATATTTATTAGCAGCAGCCGGATTTTTATTTTTAGCCTACTTAGCACTTAAACAAAAGGCAGTTTTAAAAACACAAGGCATCGATTTTGATGCACAGGTTAGTGGAGGTCACTAATTTAGAATTGTATCGTTGAACGTAATTGAAAAAGTGAACATGGCAAATATGACGAACTCTATGGAAGCATTAGCAATTGGAATTGATATTGGAGGAACGGGTACCAAATTTGGTATTGTAGACCGCGTAGGCAATGTTTTATTTTCTAGTGAAATATCAACACGCAAGCATAGTGATGTCAATACCTTTATTGATGAACTTTACACAGAGCTTAGTAAATTAATAGATAATGTTGGCGGCATTGGCCGCATCAAAGGAATTGGCGTGGGCGCACCCAATGGAAACTATTATACAGGAACCATTGAGTACGCCCCCAACCTTCCTTGGAAAGGAATCATTCCACTGGCCCGAATGATTGAAGATAAATTCAAAATTCCGGTGGTGTTAACCAACGATGCCAACGCAGCTGCTATTGGCGAAATGATGTATGGTGCTGCACAGGGCATGAAAGATTTTATTATGATAACCCTTGGTACAGGTGTGGGAAGTGGTATTGTAGCCAATGGTAAACTTGTATACGGGCATGACGGTTTTGCCGGTGAGCTTGGACACACGACTATAATTCCGAACGGCAGATTACACGAGGGCACTGGAAAAAGAGGTTCTCTAGAATCATATGCATCTGCTACGGGTGTTCGTTTAACAACGCTAGAAATTTTAGAAAAAAGTACTGAGCCAAGTTCTTTAAGGTCCGTTCCAACAGATCAAATTGATTCTAAAAAAGTATACGAAGCTGCCATAGCAGGTGATGCTGTAGCAAAAGAAATTTTTGAATCTACCGGTACCATTTTAGGTGCTGCACTTGCAAACTTTGTTATGTTTTCAAGCCCAGAGGCTATTATATTATTTGGTGGCTTAACAAAAGCGGGTGATTTAATTTTAAAGCCTACCAGGGAAAGCATGGAAGCGAACCTCATTCAGATTTTCCAAAACAAAGTGAAAATTTTAGTGAGCCACTTAAAAGAATCAGACGCTGCTATACTTGGCGCATCAGCGCTTGCTTGGGATCTTAAATAAATATTGTAGGTAAATAAATTAGCGAATCATAAATACAGCTGGTACCGGACGTTGCCCTTCTTTATCGGAAGGCTTAATGGTTTCTTTACCATTAACAAGCAAACAACTACTTCCTCCACCATCTAAATTGAGTGCTTCTACACAACCAATTTGCTGCATAAGTGTAGCCATTTCAGGTAATGTTAATCCGTCTGCTCTTCCTTTAAATCTTCCTTCACAAACAAATAGTATGAGCTCGCCTTTTGCCGTATAACCCACAGCTGTGCGGGGATGTTTATCTAAAATGGCTTTGCCAGCAAATTTTAATTCTTCGTTGTTGGTGATTTTAACAGCACCCTCTTGTAACAAAACAGGACCACCTCCTATTGCTGTTTTTACTTTCCATTTTTTAAAGTTTCCTTTGGATAGCATCACCTCAGCTGGAACGTCTGCTACCGAATCTTTAAACATGGGTACCACAGTTTGAGATGCATATACATTGGCATCTGCGGTATCGGTGTAGACCCAAGCTACGTCAGGTTTATTGGATTTTGAAATACCTAATGCAGCACCATACACATGCCTATACGTTAAAGTATCTTTTCCTTTGCCTGGAAGTGAGTGTAAGTGATACGATTTTATTTCGCCATTGTCTACTACTAAATTTAAATTTGAATTGTGTGCAAATTCAAAAAAAGTAGCGTTCATAACAAGCAGTGGCTTCTTTAAAATTGAGTCGTAAAATTTTTGTGGGGTATACCGTTTACCATTACCAACCGCGGTAGACAAAGCATGCGATTTGTCTTTTAAATCGAAGCTTACATAATAAGCGATATTAAGTTTACCATCAATAGCATCGGTGGTTTTGTAAACATGCATAGATGCTGGCAGGGGGCCAAAATCGGCGTCAACATTGGTCCAATTCACTTGTGCGGTAACACAAGTCGAAAATAAAATGAATGCAAAACCAACTATTATATTTTTCATGCGTTTTTTTCTGATAACCATTTATTTTTACCCCATCCTTTAATCACATGCTTTTCACTGTGGTAAGATGAACGAACGAGTGGACCACTTTCTACATAATCAAAACCAATTTCGTATCCAATTTCTCTTAACTCCGCAAACTCATCGGGGTGCACAAAACGCTGCACCGCTAAATGTTTTTTTGTGGGCTGTAAATATTGACCCAGCGTTAATACATCACAACCTACATTTACAAGGTCTTTCATGGATTGCACCACTTCTTCTTTTGTTTCACCAAGGCCAAGCATCATACCTGTTTTGGTACGCATCCCACCTTTTTTTAAGGTTTCTAAAACCCCCAATGAACGTTGGTATTTTGCTTGCACGCGCACTTGACGTGTAAGTCTTTCAACGGTTTCCATATTGTGGCTCACCACTTCTGGCGCTGCATCAATAAGGCGTTGTATTTGATCTGGAATACCTTTAAAATCAGGTATCAGTGTTTCTAGTGTGGTAGTTGGTGTTAAAGCTTTAACGGCCCTAATGGTACTATACCAAATGCCAGAACCACCATCTTTTAATTCGTCCCTATCTACACTTGTGATTACCGCATGCTTCACCTTCATTAAATGAATGGCTTCTGCTACGCGCTGAGGTTCATCAAAATCTACGGGTGCTGGACGCCCGGTGGCTACTGCGCAAAATCCGCAACTACGGGTACACACATTACCGAGTATCATAAAAGTGGCAGTGCCTTCACCCCAGCACTCTCCCATATTTGGGCAGTTACCGCTCTCACATATGGTATGGAGTTTATGGGTGTCAACTAAGCCTCTAACGTGCTTGTAGCTTTCTCCAATGGGCAGTTTTACACGCAACCAATTGGGCTTTTGTATTTTGGATGTGGTAGGATCTATTTTTGGAACAACAGGTAATTCTTGCATGAAATAGAAATTCTAAATGATTGCTTGGGATGCAAAAATAGGTCACTTTCGCTTACCAAAAGTGACAGAAATATAGGCATTAAAAAAGAGGCTTTTTTCAGGGTTTAAGAGCATTACAGGCATCTTTTTTGAGAAATAAGTAGCTTTTAATCCTACTTCAAGGGCAGACACCACCTCGTTGTAGCGGCCATAGTCGAAACGTAGCGCACCCTTCACATGCCCCCCAGGCACAAACTGCATTTCATTAAAGCCTTTGCTAAATGAACCTTTACCAAGCACAATGGTAGGATCTAGAAAAAGTTGATCATTGTTGTTGTACCTAATTTCTTCTTGACGCTGTGTTGTTGGATTTTGAATTTGTAAATAATAAGGTTTTAATAAACCGGCACTAATGCCGCCGCCATAAATGGCGGAAACGGCTACGCCGTTTTTATTACCCTTACCGCCAATTAATTTTTGTTGACCAACCCCAAATTTTACATCGTATAAATTATTTTGTTTCCCGTATATATAGTTGGATAAAATAATGAACCCCTGCGCCGAACTTGCGGTGGGCGTTCTTTCTTCTTTTGGATGTTTGTGCTCCCCAATTTCAATCCACCACAAATTTGTTTTTGTAATGGACTTGTATTTTCCTTTTTCATAAAAAACACTCCAACCATCGGTATTAAAATGAATGCCTTGAGCAATTTGTTTTTGATAGATTAACGCACCTTCTTCTTCTTGTTTTATGAGCTGATTTATTTTTTCACGGCGTTCATTTTTTAAACGCAGTTTTTCTTCCTGTGCCGGCGATAATTTTCGCTGCTGTGCAAATCCCGAACCCACAAAAAGAAAGCATGCAAAAAGGACAGCGCCTATTTTTTGAAGGGTTGCAGATATATTTACTATTTTCTTCACGCTCGTTTGATTAGTTCCTTGTAAATTTAAGGCAAAATTGAACCAATGACTGCACAAATTATTTATAAAACTAAGTTAAGAAC